>CADEFG010000941.1 GCA_902826505.1 uncultured Acidobacteriota bacterium | reverse complement strand
CGCTGTTTTCGGTCAGCGTCGAATTGACGACCATTGCCGCCGAACCCGCCGCATTGTATAATCCGGCGCCCGCACCGTTCGAGTTTCCGGAGGTGAAACTCGTGTTTGAATTGAGCAGCACACGCGTCAGGTTCAGAGTTCCGAAATTGGCGATCGCGCCGCCCTGATTTGCCCGGTTATTATTAAAAGCAACATCGGTCATAAAAACCGTGTTGCCCTGTTCGATGTAAAAACCGCCGCCGGTCGTCTCGGAGCTGCCGTGACTGACCGTAAAACCGCGCATAATAAAACGAAGCCCGACTTGCGGCGCAATGTGAAAAATGCGAAACGGCGGCGTGGCGATTATCAAATTGCGCTGGATGGTCAAATTTCTCGCGCCCGTTCCGATAATATCGACCGGCTTGGTAATCAATAATTCGCCGAGCGTCAGCTCGATCACCGAAGGATGCGGCAGAGCGAAATTGATGACGTTAAACCCGAGCGCGTTCGATTCCTGAACCGCCGCCCGCAGGGTGCATTTACCGTTTGAATCGAGACAAACACCGTCGCCGACATTCGCGTCGTTCGTGTCGCCCGTGTTGTTGACGGTCAATAAACGCCCGCCGCCGCCCGTAATTTGGGCATTGAGATTGGTTGCCGAAAACGTCAAAAAAACAATCGCCATCAAGGACAAAACAAGATTTAAGGTTTTCATATCGCCTATGATTCATGAACGAAAGAATTTGGTTGCAAAACCCCTTTTTGAAATTTCAATGGAATTTTACAAATCGCGCCGGCATTTGTAAACAAATTTTCGAAATTTAACCGACAAACCAATAAAAGTCCGAGGATTTTCTGGAATCGCGGCTAAAACGATCGGCTGACAAGCCGTCATTTTTTGACGGTGATCTTAAAATTTTCACGTTTGTTTTGAAAATTCGATTCAAGCGAAGTCGAAATGTCATCAAACTCGAAAACCAACCAAAAACTATTGTTGGCGCGTTTGATGATTCTTCCGAAAATATACACCTCACCGATCTTGAGATTGGAAAAATAAACCGCGCTGAACGGATTGGCGGCACTATATAGTTTTTCGCCGTCGCTTGCCTTGACCATCAAACCGAGAGAATTGGCTAAACGTGTTCCTTCCGCAGACCAAGCACCGAGAAACAGATTCCCGCTCGTCACCGTGGTTCCCGTTTCAAAGGCGCCGACATCGACCGTGATGCCCGCCAGCCGTTGAAAGCCGGTGCGTTGATCGGAAATTAATCGAAAGCCTCCGACGGCACAAAAACCGTTGACGACACAACTATTGCCCCGATCGATCGCCGGACTGCCCGCCAAGAGCGCCCGCGTTTCGGTTTGCCCGCCATTGTTGGCGAGATTTCCGAGCAATGGGTTGATCGCATTATTGTTGCTGACCTGATCGCCGTTAACGCCGTTCGTAAAACCAAAGCTGTTGCGGGCGTCGGTCACCAGATTACTGCCGAGCGAGATAAAAAAGCCCGAAAGCGACGCGCCGTTCGGCGTATCGTCCATCCCGATGATCGTGTTCAGAACACTGACATCTCCGCCGGGAAAGTTAAAAATACTGCCGCCCTGATTGGTCACCGAATTATGGCTGATCGTATCGTTGACCAGCAGCAAATCGCCGCTGTTATGAATCGCGCCGCCCGCGATTGCCGTGTTATTGGTCAGCGTCGTATCGGTGATCTGGGCGGACGCGGTGGTGCTGATTCCGCCGCCGAAATTCGTTAGGGCAGAATTTGAATTGACCAGCGAACGCGTCATTTTTAAGGTTCCGTCATTGGCAATGCCGCCGCCTCTCGCCGCTGAATTGTTGGTGACGGCAACATCGGTCAGTTGCACCGCACTGTTCGGCTGGATATAGAGCGCTCCGCCGTCCCCTTC
>CADEFG010000940.1 GCA_902826505.1 uncultured Acidobacteriota bacterium | reverse complement strand
GCGCGCCCAACCCGGAATTTTTATCAACCTTTAATTTATAAATAACTTCGACCGTCAAATTTCCGTTCGGCGGAGCGGAAACGCCGCGCAAAATAATTCTCTGCAAAGTTCCGGTACCGGTCTTTTCTTCGCCTTTTGAAAAATCCGTCGGCGCATTGTTTGTTTTGACGCTTGCCACTTCCGCGCCCGGACTGATCCGCAAGGTCAAGCTCGAAGCCGCGCTTGCCGAGGCGTTTCTGAGATTCAAAACGGCTTTGACCTGTAAAAATCTGTCCGTCTCGACGCTCGGTAAAGTCGCCGTAATGTCGTATTTCTGAACTTCCCAGGTCTTCGAAGCGCGGTTATCGGTTTGCGCGAACGCGGTCAAAGTGAAAGTAAAAAGTAAAATTGCAAAAATAATTTGTTTTTTAAACATTCAATTTAAATTCCTAATTCTAAACTAGCTTTTATTTTTCGATCTTTGTTATTTTTGAAAACAGACACTTTCATCCAACTACAATTCCAACCTCCGTCTGCTGTTCCAAATTTCAAAATATAATATCCTTGAGAAATATTTTTAATGCAAAACTCATTATTGTTATCGGTTTCAATAATTATATACGGTGATTTATTTTTTGTGAGATTATATGAATCTTGTTTAGTTTCTTCTTTTCTTATCTTATAGACTTCGATCAAAACCTTATCTGCCGAAGTATTTACAATTCCTTTAAGATTTTTAACCTTTATTTCAGCGAGTTGAACAATTATATTTGCACATTGAATTGCCTTTGAAACCTGTAAACTTTCTTTCCGGCAATCTTTTGTTTGCGCAAGGGCTGAAATTGTAGAAAACCCAAATATAAATACTATCGATAACAAAAACTTCATAAATATTTAAAAAGGAAATTTCAAACCCATCTCACGAATCTTCAAAAGCGCTTCGGCGTTTCCCAAAGCGTCGTCAACCGGATTATGCGTATGTGTCGTACGGCGAAACTTTTTCCACTTTGAACCCGCAAAAAAATCTTTTTCGAGTCCCGCATACAGATCGCCGATCCGTCTGCCGCTGAAACCGAACGGATTACTGCCCGTAAAATAATGAAAATAATAATTTATCCACTGCCAATCGAAAGCCAGATTGTCGGAAATAAATACGGGTTTGCCGTTCGCGTTTTCTTTGATCCAAGTCTTAAATTCCAGCATCACGGTTTCGGGTTCGTCAAAGCCGAGATGTTCTTTGCGCGTGAAACCGCTGATCGCCAACGCTTCGGCGACAAATTCGTCGGAAATCGGGCGCGTTTTGCCGTAGAAGGTTTTCTGCAAGCTCGGTTCGACGACGACCGCGCCGAAACAAACCATCGAATATTTATGCGGAATCGCGCCGTCCGATTCAATATCTACGACAATCAAACTCATCTTTATTCTTCGTTCACCAATTCGTGAATCGCTTTTAATTTCCGCAAAAGTTTTTCCAATCTATTTAAAGGTAACTGATTCGGTCCATCCGACGGCGCAATCGACGGATTATTGTGGACTTCCATAAAAACCGCGTCCACGCCGCACGCCACGCCCGCTCGCGCAAAGTCTTCGATGTATTCGGCTTGCCCGCCCGTTGCCTTGCCGAGTCCGCCCGGAAGCTGAAGTGAATGCGTGACATCAAACACGACCGGCACGCCGAACGAGCGCATGACCGGAAAACTTCTTAAATCGACGACCAGATTATTGTAGCCAAAGCTCGCGCCGCGTTCGGTCAGAAGGATTTTCTCGCTGCCCGCTTGCTGAAGTTTCTCGACGATGTTTTTCGCGTCCCACGGCGCGAGGAATTGTCCTTTTTTGACATTAACGGCTTTTCCCGTGCGTGCCGAGGCGACCAATAAATCGGTCTGACGGCACAGAAATGCCGGAATTTGAATC
>CADEFG010000939.1 GCA_902826505.1 uncultured Acidobacteriota bacterium | reverse complement strand
CGGATGGCGTGATGCTCGCGGATGGCGTGATGCTCGCGGATGGCGTGATGCTCGCGGATGGCGTGATGCTCGCCGACGGTGTGATGCTCGCCGACGGTGTGATGCTTGCCGATGGCGTGATGCTCGCGGACAATGTTCAGGGCTTTATCACCAGCGAATTATTCCTTCGCGGAGAATAAAAAACTACTGGCAAAATTATTCTGATTGAATTCACAAAATGAACGAGGGTCGAAAGTTACCCTCGTTTATGAGTTTTTCTTAAATGATGTAGAAATAAAAAATAAAACTCCGACAAAAATTTTCCGAAAATGGAGACCAACCAAAGACATTACCGGTTCTATAATTCCTTTTTAAAGCTTGTGGCGACGGCAGGGCTTGGGATTTGCCTGTTTTCCATCTATAATTTGCCTTTATCCGGGTTTGATTGGAAATTCTGGAGTCTCATCATCTTTGCTCTGATCTTGGGTTCGCGGATTGCCATCAAGATCGAATATACCAAAACAAGCGTTTCAATTATTGATATCTTCACGATCCTGGTTTTTCTTTTATACGGAAGCGAGGCGGCAATTCTTTTGGGCTCGGTCGAAGCATTTTTATCTTCGGGAAGATATTCGAAGAAGCTGATCTTTCGACTTTTTAACGCCGGTTCGTTAGCCGTTTCATTTTTTTCCGCCTTTAAATTATCGGAAATGTTCTTCGGGCGATTTGAAAACGGGGTCAGCGAGATCGTCACGGTGCAAGGACTCGGGTTAGTGGCGGTGGCGGTTTTTGTCCATTATCTGATGAATACCGGATTAGTCGCATTTGCGAGCTCCTTCAGATACCAGAAGAGTTTTGTTTCGGTTTGGAAAGAACATTATTTCTGGATGTTCGTTCCTTTTTTGTCGAGCGGTTCGGCGGCTTTGATTTGTGCCGGGATGATCAACCATCTCGGGTTTATTTCGTTTCTGATCATGCTTCCGATCGTCGGGATTATCTATTTTACATACCAGAGCCATCACGAAAAACTGGAAGCCGTGACGGCGCAGTCAAAACTGACCGAAACTCATCTGGTTGAAATGAAGGAAAGCGAGGAACGTTTCCGTTCGGCTTTCAGCAACGCGCCGATCGGCATTGCCTTGATCTCAAATGAGGGTAAATGGGTGCAGGTCAACGAATCTATTTGTAAGATATTCGGTTATACGGAAAACGAATTATTCGCCGAATCCTTAAAGGACGTGGTTTATCAGGAAGACCTGATCGAATTTCTCTCGGAAATCGGTGCCGTCATCCAGCGCAAAAAACATTCTTTTCAGGCTGAAATGCGCTACGTCAACAAAAAAGGCGAGGTACTCTGGACGCAGACGAGCATTTCGCTTTTGAACGATTCTCAAAATTCGCGTCTGATCTGTCAGGTTCAGGATATTTCCGCCCGCCGGATCGCCGAAGAAAAACTTCGTTATAATGCTTTTTACGATTCGCTGACCGGGCTTCCCAACCGTAATTATTTTATGGAACGGCTCGACGAAGCCATCGATCGCGCAACAGCCGGGAAAAAGCAGAATTTCGCGGTCGTCTTTGTCGATCTTGACCGTTTTAAGCTGATCAACGATACGGTCGGGCATACGATCGGCGACAAAGTTCTGATGTCGGTTGCCAATCGCCTGCAAAATTGTCTGCCGAAATCATCAACGCTCGCCCGCTTTGGAAATGACGAATTTTTACTGCTCCTCGACGACGGTTCAGACCGCAGAAAAGTGATCGAACTGGTTGATGAGATTCAACGCCAAATGAGTCTTGTTTTTGGCATTTCGGGGCAGGAAATTACCGTCACGGCAAGTACCGGAATCGTTTTTTACGATCGGGAACATCTGACGGGCGAAGATATTCTGCGCGACGCCGATAACGCGCTGCACAT
>CADEFG010000938.1 GCA_902826505.1 uncultured Acidobacteriota bacterium | reverse complement strand
CGGCATTGCTTGTAAAATTTCCGTTCGCCGTTGCGATTTACGCGCTTTACGCTTTAGGACGAGTCCATTCGTTGATGGTCGGTCTGGCGACGATCGATTTGATCCTGGGAATTTTGTTTATCGTTTCTTATTTTAAAACGAAAGAGGAGTAAATTATGCGCCTGAAAGCAATCGAAAACCCGTCAAATCCCTGGCTGAAAATGGCTTACTGGGTTTCCAAAAAACAGTTCGGCAAGGTGTTATCGCCGCTCAAAGTCATTTATTCGCGCAAATTGCCGCTTTTGCAGCTGGCGATGAAAATCGCTAAATTCGAGGAAAAACAAAATTCGCTCGCGCCCGAATTAAGACTTTTGATAAAAATCGCGGGCGCAACCGCAAATGGCTGTTCGTTTTGTCAGGACATCGCGCTCGCCCAAGCCGTCAAAGGAAAGATCGGCATAACAAAATTCGCCGCCTTGATGAAAGGCGAGTTAAATCCGACGATTTTTAGTGAAAAAGAACTCGCGGTGCTCGCCGTTATTCATCAATACGCAACGGAAAAAAAGGTTTCGGACGCAAATTTCGCCGAACTAAAAAAACATTTCGACGAAACGCAGATCGTTGAAATTCTCGCGCTCAATGCGTTCGAGCAGTTTTATAATGCGCTCACGATCCCACTCGAAATCGAATCCGACGGACTTAGGAGTTTAGCCGAAAAATCAACGGCTTAAAGCTTAATTGAAATGCGGATAAAGCGTAAATTATCATTCGTTCTTGAACTCAATCCACCCACGAACGACAATTTACGCTTTTATTTTACAAGTTTTAAAAATTACGGAACAAAAGCGTTCGGCGTCGGAAAATCGCCCGTAGTGCCGAATTGCTGAATCAGAACGCCGGAATTTGAGCGCTGAACGAACCAATTCGAGCTCGACGGACGAAAAACCGCCGCGTCGAATTTGCCGTCCGCGTCGTAATCACCCGGCGCGGGAACATCGCCCGCCGCGCCGAACGGAAACGAGAAGAAACTCGAATCTTCGCTCCGCAAGATAAACCAAAACCCCGTTGAAGGTCGCCAAACGGCAACATCCGTCTTGCCGTCGCCCGTATAATCGCCCGGCACGGCTTTGTCGGTCGCAACGCCGAAAGTCGTGACAAACGCAGTACCGTTCTTGCTTTTCAATCCCCACCATTCCGCACCGTTTGCGCCGGTGGGACGAAAGATCGCAATGTCGGTTTTGCCGTCGCCGTCATAATCGCCTGCAACGGGTTTATCGCCCGCCGCGCCGAAACCGACAATATCAATTCCGCCCGAAGATTTTTGGATAAACCAGATGTTGGTCGAAGGGCGAAAAACCGCCGCGTCCGTAAAAGTGTCGCCGTCGTAATCGCCCGGGACGGGAATATCGCCCGCTGTGCCGAACGGAAACGAGAAAAATGAACCGTCTTCGCTGCGAAGAATAAACCAAAAGCCGGTCGCGCCGCGCCAAAAAGCCAGATCGGAAATGCCGTCGCCCGTGTAATCGCCCGGCACGATCCGGTCGCTTGAGGTGCCGAATTGCGCGGCGACGTTGCCGCCGTTCGACGATTTCAGATACCACCATTCGCCCGCGTTCGGACGATAAATCGAGAGATCGGTGCGCCCGTCGCCATCGTAATCGAACGGCGCTTTGCGCGGATAAGTCGTGATCTCCAATGCAAATCGCCGCAGAAATCCGGTATCGTCAGCAACGTTGTCGCTGACGTTCAAAAACCAGTTTCCCTGTGCGCTTTCGCCGTCAAACCGCGAAAGCCGTCCGGTTGTTTCGGGCGAAAAATTACCGGAAACGAATTGTCCGGTTTGGCTGGTGATGGTTGAGAGCGCCGGAAGATCACCATCGTCGTCGATCAAGGTCGTGCAGATATTTTCGCGCGTGCCG
>CADEFG010000937.1 GCA_902826505.1 uncultured Acidobacteriota bacterium | reverse complement strand
GCGCGAGGCTTCGCTGCCGCGCAAGATCTCGTGGGCGGGCTGATTCCGCATGCTGCCGGTCAAAAAAACAAACAAATTTCAACGCCGCGAAAAAAAGGCGTAAAGAAAGGCTTCTTTATCCTGGTGCTGGCAATTTTGATGTCACCGATTCTCATGATTATCGCCAAAGAATTGAATCTCAGACCGGCAATTTTTATTCTGGCGATGTTCATTTTGTTGACGATCGGAATTGTCAGAATGATCTATGCGAAACTGTTCGAGTCAGACGAAGCGGATGAGGATATTTCAAACCAAACGGATTTTGACACCGCCCAAAGATTATTTTCCGGCAAAAGGTCGCAAAATGTTTTGCCGCCCAAAGCGGATTCGTTTTCGGGTTTTGTTTCTCCAAAACAGGGAAGCTGGCGCGATTCGAACGAACTCGTCTTTTCGAACATCTCCGCTGAAACGACCAAACAACTGAACAAAGAGTAATTATCGGCTTTGCGCAAAAATTCGGCGCGGGGCGAGCGGTAATCGGGAATCGTCAACCGGAAATCGGGAATCGAAAGATCGAATTTTTGAGAATGTTGCCGGGAGTTTTTGCTTAACAATTGACGATTCCCGATTGACGATTGACGATTCCCGCGCTTGGTGACATTAATTATTACTCATTTTTTTAAGTTTCTTGATATTTTTTTTTAGCATCCAAGCGTCTTGGCGGGAAATAAATTGGTCATAAATGAATGATTTACTTTCCCGCCCAGACGCTCGTGGCGCAAAGTTTAAAACCATCCGAAATTTAAAACTCACAGTAATTATTGATCATTCGTTTTTGGCGGCTATTTTATTTTAAGGAACTGCAATAATGATCGCATGCTTAAAATATGATCGGTCGCCAATGATTGACGGTAAAACATTCTTGACTATCCGAAGATAAGGAAAGTTTTTTTTGAATCTCAGTAACCGATCGCTTCGCCATCGCTTCGCGAATCGATCGCACCGAATTTGACACCGGTTTTTTCTTCGATCGCAATGCCGGTTGCCGAGGCGATATTCATCGGACGGTCTGCAAACTTTTGTCCAAAACCCTTCATTAATGCAAGCGTGTCGGGCGACATTCCCATCGGTTCGTAAATCACCTCGTCGGGCAGCCATTGTTGATGGATGCGCGGCGCGTCGATCGCTTCCTGAATGTTCATATCGTAATCGATCAGATTGATGACCGATTGCAAAACCGCCGTGATAATACGTGGTCCGCCGCGCGCGCCGAGGGCAAACCACGCCGAACCGTCCTTTCGTAAAACGATCGTCGGCGTCATCGAAGAAAGCGGACGTTTTTTCGGTTGAACCGCGTTATTTTCGCCCTGAATCAAACCAAACATATTGGCTTTGCCGGGACGCGCGGCAAAATCATCCATTTCGTCATTTAATAAAACACCGGTTCCTTTTGCCGTCACGCGTGAGCCGTAGAGATCGTTGATCGTATAAGTATTCGTGACAACATTGCCGTCGCCGTCAACAACCGTGAAATGCGTGGTTTCAGTTCCTTCGCTAAATGTGATCTCGCCCGCTTTGATGTCCGAACTTTTCGAAGCTTGGGTCAAATTTATCGTTTCGGCACGTTTTTTGGCGTAATTTTTATCAATCAACTGCGCGGTCGGAACCTTGGCAAAATCCGGGTCGCCCATAAATTCGGCGCGGTCGGCAAAAGCGCGGCGCATTGCTTCGGCGAGAATGTGATATTTTTGCGCGGAATTGTAGCCCATTTTGCGAAGATCGTAATTTTCGAGCATATTCAGAACCTGGAGCATCACGATGCCGCCCGAGCTCGGCGGCGGCATCGTGATGATTTTGTAGCCGCGATAGGTTCCTTCAAGCGGTGTCCGCTCTTTTTCCTGATAATTCTTCAAATCTTCGA
>CADEFG010000936.1 GCA_902826505.1 uncultured Acidobacteriota bacterium | reverse complement strand
TTTGTTTATACTATGTACCTCCATAATCCGGATTTGCATGATATGGGTTGACAAATATGAGTAGTTTATATTCGATGTCGGCTGAGTGGGTAACACCGATAGTCGTCGCGCCGACTTTTTTAAGATTGAAAGTGACGCCCGTGACGGCGTCCGAGAAAGAGTTTGTCGGGCGCGAAATTGTCAAACCGTTGACGTTGAGCGAAGCATCGAGCTTTGTAAAATCGCCGTCCGGCGGATTTAGGGAACGAATGTTCAGATCCGTAAGCGTTCCGGTCGAAGTGGTTTCAACGAGTTCGACGCGCCCGCCGGCGCCCGTTTCTTTTGACGAAAGAACGAGCTGCTGACCGGTTCCGTCGCCGTTGATGTCGACGATACTCGCGGTCACGCCGGCATTTTTCGCGTTAATCGCGTCGCGCAAACCTTCGAGCGTGTTATTGTTTGAATCGATCGTGACCTCGATGCCGGGTGCCGTCCCGCCTTTGCGAAGTTCAAACGTCGCGGTCGTCGCGCCGCCGGCTAAAACCGGCGCGGTCGTTGATGAAAACGACCGCGAAGCCTGCGATAAATTGGTCGCGAGCCGCGTCACATCAATATCGAAACTTCCGAGATTTGCCGCGCTCGTCGCCGTTGCCGTGACGATCGTCGCATCGCCGGTTGTAATGCTGCGCCCGATGCCCAGATCGCGGTTGGTCAAAGCCTCGGTCGAACTCGTGAGAGTCGCGAGCGCCGTATTTAATTGTTTGAGCGCATCGATCCGGGCTGAATAATTGCCGGCTTTAACATTCATTGCCGTGATCGGGCGCGCGCGCTCGGTGAGGATCGCATCACGAATGACGCCGAAATCGATTCCGCTGCCGATACTACTAAAACTTATACTTCCAGCCATAATTTTATAATTTTTGCGTTTCCCGGTTAATCAAGAATTAACCGAAAAACGCGGATCATTTATTCATTACTGTCAACGAACTGACCTTGCGTTTTAACAAATAAAGCCGCCAGTTTCAGTGAAATCGTGGAAGGAATCTGACGAATCGATTCGCCGGTTTTATCGTCCACCAGTTCGACGACAAGCTGTTTTGTTTCAACATCCTGGCTGAATTTCATGGTAATATTATGTTCCGCCAGAATGTTTTTCAGTTTGTCGATATTTTCGGTTTTGTCAATCTTTTTTTCGGTCGCTTCCTGTTTACTCTTTTCGATTTTCGCCGGATCAGGTTTGGTTGCATTCTGACGAATCAACGGGTTTTGATCCAAGGTTGGAATTGTTGCATTTATTTGCATAACCAGTGCCTCCTTACATTAACGAGTCAAAGGCGAAGCCGCTGTGACGCAAGCCTCGCCTATTTTATGGGATGAACTTTCTCTTTTTGTTTATTGAAATAAGCTTGAATTTATTTTCAAATAATTATCTCAGTAAGGAAAGAAGAGCTTGGCTTGACTGATTAGCTTGCGCCAAAGCGGCGACGCCGGCTTGTTGCAAAGTATTCAACCGCGACATATTCGAAGCTTCTGCCGCGACGTCAGCATCGCGAATCGCTGATTCAGCCGCCTGGAAGTTCGTGATCTGGGTGGTTGCCAGGTCAATCGCCTGTTCCAGGTTGTTTTGACCCGCACCGACTTTACCTTGAACTTGACCAAGGCTGCTCAGAGCGGATTTGATCGCCGCCAAAGCATCTTTGCCGCCCTGTTCGCCGCCTGTTAAGGTTGCGCCCGTGGCTGCGGTCGGAGTTTGCAAAGCATCGATGTTGTTCGTTGCGTTGACCGTACCGGCACTGCTCGAGATCGCGACGTTGAATGATTTCAACGAAACAAACCTGACTTCCGAACCATCAGATTTCGTTCGAACCGCGAAAAAGCCCGCTTCACGAAGCGACGTATAGTTGTCGACCGAAGCTGCACCC
>CADEFG010000935.1 GCA_902826505.1 uncultured Acidobacteriota bacterium | reverse complement strand
TTTAATCTCGTCAAGGAGTTTTTCTTTAAGAAATAGCGGCAAACGAGTCGGCAGGCAAACCCGCGCGATCACGAAAAATATGTCAGAAATTCGTGAAATTTCGGGTTTGTTCGTGGCTAAATGTTTTATTTTTCGCTAATCTTCCAATTTATGAATGTCACACATCTCGAATGCGCGAATTGCGGAAAAGAACACGAAGCCAATAAATTGCAAAACCTGTGCATCGACTGCGGGAAACCGCTTCTTGTCCGCTATGATTTAGCGAAAGCGGCTGAAACTTTGACGAAGGATGCACTAAAAGAGCGTCAATCGACATTGTGGCGTTACTGCGAAGTTTTGCCCGTCGAAAATAAAGAAAATATTGTGTGTCTCGGTGAAGGTTGGACGCCGCTTTTGAAAACCGACCGGCTCGCCGCCGCGCTTCCGATCAAACTGAATCTTTACATCAAAGACGAATCAACCAATCCGACGCAGAGTTTTAAGGCGCGCGGAATGACGGCGGCGGTTTCGATGGCGAAAGAACTCGGCGTCAAAAAATGCGCCGCGCCGTCAGCCGGAAATGCGGCGGGCGCACTCGCGGCTTATGCGGCGCGCGCCGGGATGGAAGCGCATCTTTTTATGCCTTCGGATACGCCGCGCGCGAATATCATCGAATGCGAACAAACCGGCGCGTTCGTCACGCTCGTTGACGGTTTGATCACCGATTGCGGACGGATCGTCGCCGAACGCAAAGACGCCGAGGGCTGGTTCGACGTTTCGACGCTCAAAGAACCGTATCGCGTCGAAGGCAAAAAAACGATGGGCTACGAGCTTGCCGAACAATTCGGCTGGAAATTGCCCGACGTCATTCTTTATCCGACCGGCGGCGGAACCGGATTGATCGGAATGTGGAAAGCCTTTGCCGAGATGCAAATGTTGGGCTGGATCGATTCGCGCCGCCCGCGCATGATCTCCGTTCAAGCAAAGGGTTGCGCGCCGATCGTCACGGCATTTGAAAACGGCGCGCGGTTTGCCGGTGAATTTCCCGATGCGCAAACGGTCGCCTCGGGGTTGCGCGTTCCGAAAGCGATCGGCGATTTTTTGATTCTCGACGCGCTGCGCGAGTCGGGCGGGACGGCGATCGCGGTGACGGATCAAGAATTGCTGGCGGCGGTCGGCGAGATCGGCGCGGCGGAAGGAATATTCTGTGCGCCCGAAGGCGCGGCGTGTTTGCCCGCGCTGCGCGTTCTGATCGACAAGGATTTGGTCAAAGAAAATGAAACCGTCGTCATTTTCAACACCGGCGCGGGCGTTAAATATCTCGAATGTTTCTGAGCGGGAAGACGGAAAATTTTTCTTAAATGTTGAAAATAAATTAAAGTATTCCGTTTTTTAGCCGAAAGGTTAAAAGGGAAAGTCTATGTGCCGTAGAATACTTTAAAATTATGATTTCTGAATGTATCCAGGTTGAAGTCCACGAACCTTTTCACGCAAAAATTGACATTGAAGAGTTGGTCAAAAGCAAAGTTCCGATGATGTCGGGCAGTGTCGCACGGATCACCTCCTTGCTCAACGACATAAATGTTTCATCAAGAAATCTGACGGATGCGATCAGCTACGATCCGATCCTGACGGCGCGGATCTTGCGCCTTGCCAATTCACCGATCTATTCGCTTCAAAAAAATGTCTCGACCCTGCGCCACGCGATCGATATCGTCGGGATGAAATCGATCTACGAGATTTTGATCATCGGGCTCGCGGCGGATTCTTTTTCGAAAGAGATTCGCGATTCGGATAAAGGTCGAAAGATCTGGGAACACTCGCTCGCGGTCGGGCTGCTTTCGCGCGAGCTCGGACATGTTCTCGGGCTGCGCGGCACGGAAGAAGCCTTTATCTGCGGCTTGCTTCATGATATCGGTAAGATT
>CADEFG010000934.1 GCA_902826505.1 uncultured Acidobacteriota bacterium | reverse complement strand
TCGTCGGACTCAAAGCGGTCGAGATCGGAACGGAAGCCGATTTCGATTTTGTCGGTTCCAACGGCAGTAGCGCGACCGCTGCCAACGCCAAGATTTTAAGTATTTTGAATATGGTCGAAGGCGTTTATGAAAACGAACTGAGCCTGACCGTCAGCGTTGTTTTCCAACACACCTGGTCAACGGCTGATCCATATAACGGAGCAAATGCGGACGCGCTGCTTCGTTCATTTCAAGCTTACTGGAACACCAATTTTCCGACGACGCAATACGCGCGCGATACGGCGCATCTTTTCACCTACAAGCCGAACGTCCGGGCGCAGGGCTACGCATTTTTGGGCGTCATGTGCAACAATCCGTCGTTCGCCTACGGTCTCAGCGGCAGAGTTGATCCGGGCTGGGGCTGGGAAGAGGCAAATTTTTTGGTAACAGGACACGAGATCGGTCATAATCTCGGCGCAAATCATTCGGATCCGTTGCCGAATTGCGCCAATTCAATGATGAACGCTCAATTGAGCGGCAGCACGCAGTTTTCGTTCTGCGCGGCTTCGCGGACGGAGGTCAGCAATTTTGTGTCGGGAAACGGCATCTGTCTGACTTCGCGCAACTTCGGACGTTTTGACTTTGACGGCGACGGCAAAACCGATATTTCGATCTTTCGTCCGAGCCAGGGCGAATGGTGGGTCAACCGCAGTTCGACAAATCAAACCGTCGCCGCGCAGTTCGGCGTCGGCTCGGATAAGATCATTTCCGGCGATTTTACCGGCGACGGCAAATCCGACATCGCTTTCTGGCGTCCATCAAACGGTTTCTGGTTTATCCTCAGAAGCGATGACGGTTCCTTCTTTTCGTTCCCGTTCGGCACCGCCGGCGACGTTCCCGTCCCGGCGGATTACGACGGCGACGGCAAGACCGATCCGGCAGTTTACCGCCCGTCAAATTCGACCTGGTATATCAATCAAACCGGCGGCGGCGGCACGGCGATCGTCACATTCGGCGCGCTCGGCGATGTGCCGGTGACCGCCGATTACGACGGCGACGGCAAATCCGATGTCGCGATCTTTCGACCCGCTCAGGGCGAATGGTGGATTCAGCGGAGCACCGCCGGAATCTTTGCGATCAGATTTGGAAACACCGGCGACAAACCCGTGCAAGGCGATTACACCGGCGACGGCAAATCCGATGTCGCGGTTTTCCGCCCGACGACCGGCTTCTGGTTTATCCTGCGCTCGGAAGATTCATCGTTTTACTCGGTTCCGTTCGGATCCTTGGGCGATGTTCCCGCGCCGGGCGATTACGACGGCGACGGCAAATTCGATACGTCCATCTTTCGAGCATCGAATTCGACCTGGTATATTCAGCAAACAACTGCCGGCACCGCCATTTTAACCTTTGGCGCGAGCGGCGACAGTCCTGTCCCGAATGCTTTGGTTCCGTAATGGATCAGTTCAAAGATGGACATCCGCCGAGCGTTTCTTAACGGTTTTGGTCAGCGCCATCCAAAATTAAGCAAAAGCGAAGGGCTTTTCCGATATGGAAAAGCCCTTCGCTTTTGTGCGCTGATCTATCAACCGCGTCAAGCAGTTCCCAACTAAGAATAAAACCATCGCCGCGCCGCTCAATCAGAGTCAAAGGCAGATCAAAGACTTTCGGATCGAGCGCGAGCGTTTCGCCACGTTTCAGAAAAAGCCGCCGCTCCCGCGTCAGTCTCGAAATCGTTAAAGATTAATGTTTTCGCCGGCGTTTTTCCAGACGTACTCAGCAGGCGTTAATCTTCAAATTCTTTCTCGATAATAATGCGCGAAAAACTGTGATTTTCGATGATGATTTCGGTTGATTGCCCGTTAAAACCGGAATCGAATTCCGGATCAAGCGCTTTGGCAAGTGCAATCGATTGATCCAAATTCA
>CADEFG010000933.1 GCA_902826505.1 uncultured Acidobacteriota bacterium | reverse complement strand
AATCGGATGATTTACTGCCGACCGAACCTGCCGAACCCGCACCGCCGACCGAATTACCGCCGCCATTGTTATTGCTTCCGCCAACTCCTCCGCAACTTGCCATAAATTTTCTCCTTTTATTTCTTTATCGGCAAATCGGTGAAAGTGTTTCCTTGAGATTTGAAATATGCTACACTTCACAGAAAAAATCGAGGTTAGAAAATGTTCTACGAAGGTCGGCAAATCGGCAGTTACACGCTTCTTCGGAAACTCGGCAAGGGCGGTTTCGGTGAAGTTTGGCTGGCGGAACGGCGTTCGCAGTTTGTCACGAAAAAAGTCGCCGTCAAACTTCCGCTTGACGAACAGGTTAATTTCGACGCGATTCGGCAGGAAGCCGAGCTTTGGGAACAGGCTTCGGGGCACGCCAATGTTTTGCCGATCATTGATGCCGACATCATTGACGGGCAAGTCGTGATCGTCAGCGAATATGCCGACGGCGGTTCTTTGGCAGATCGAATAAGGGCAGACGGAAAACTCCCGCTTCAAAAAGCGATTGAAATGACGATCGGAATTTTGAGCGGCTTGGAGTTTCTGCACAATCGCAAGATCATTCACCGCGACATCAAACCGCAAAACATACTGCTTCAAGGCGACACGCCGCGTCTCGCGGATTTCGGGATTTCGCGCGCGATGAACACGACTGTTGTCAGCTCGGCGATCATCGGCACGGATGCCTATATGTCGCCCGAATCATTCGACGGCAAACGCACTGTTCAAACCGATATTTGGTCGGTCGGCATTGTGCTTTACGCGCTTCTTGCGGACAAACTGCCGTTTCCGCAGGAACATCCGTCGGAGCGAATGTTTGCGATCCTGACCAAAGAATTCGCACCGTTGCCGCCGGATGTTCCGCAAACTCTGCAAAGAATCGTCGCCAAATCTTTAGCCAAACAACCCGAACATCGTTATCGAACGACTTCGGAAATGCGCGATGAACTGCAAAAAGCCCTGCTCGCCGTTGCGCATCCGACCTATGCAAAGACCGAAGTTTTTCGCATTCCGAACGAAAATCTGCCGCCGCTCCCGACGTTTGAAAATCAATATCAAACAAACGAACCTAAAACAGAAACCGCGGTTAATCAACAGCCTTTTAATTTTCCCGCGCCGACCCAAAGCTCGTTTCAGCCGGAATCGGTTGTGACAAATTTTAAGGAAACTCCGCCGCTCACAAACGAATCCGCGTTTTCGCCGTCTCCGAAACCCGGCAATCCGGCTGCCGCGCAGTTTCAAATGTACGGCAAA
Source organism: uncultured Acidobacteriota bacterium (assembly GCA_902826505.1). Lineage (GTDB taxonomy): Bacteria > Acidobacteriota > Blastocatellia > Pyrinomonadales > Pyrinomonadaceae > JAFDVJ01. The sequence goes on along the minus strand of CADEFG010000933.1, from coordinate 624 downwards.
CCGCTTCCGAACAAACCTCAAACTTCCTACGATTCGTTATCCGATGTGATTAGGAAAAATAAAGGTTTTAGATACGCGATTTACGCCATCGTTCTATTATTTATTCTGATCGGTTCGATTGTTTTTATGGGTAAAATTATTAGCCGTTCAACTTATGTTTCAAACACATCGACTGTCAATATAAACGCCGCAAGTTCGCGCTCAAATTCTTCTTCAAATATGGTTACGACGGCTGGAATGAACATCGAGCTGAAGACCTTGGGAGAAACGGTTTCATTTAATTCAAATGTTGACGGAAAGTCCGGATCGTTCGATTTAATGCCGGATACGGTCAAAAACTTTGCTCCCGAAAAGAGTTTGGAACTCGGTTACAGTAAAGTTTTTGATACTAAAGTTCAGTTGAAAATCAACGGCAAAATAATCGACCTTCCCAAATCTTCGCAAGTATTGGGCAACACGATCAAAATTGAAATAACGAGAGATAATTTTGCCCGGATTTTGCAAAACGGCAAATATTAGTTAATAAAAATCATTCCTTTCGCAAAATCGCGCCCGGCAAATTGCCTGTCGTTTTGCCGTTTTCCCAAACTTTTTGACCGTTTACCCAGACAATCTCGATGCCTT
>CADEFG010000932.1 GCA_902826505.1 uncultured Acidobacteriota bacterium | reverse complement strand
TGAGAATCGTAATCACTCCGCGCGTCGCTTCCGAGATCGGCGAATTTTCAACGAACAGGGTTTGCCAGACGAGATCAGCCTGCCGCGTTTTATCTAACTCCCAAAAACATTCGGGCGAGATTTTGGTCGAACGAAACATCTCGGCAACCAAATAATGATAGGTCAATAATTCGTCGATACCGAACAGATTCAGCCCGCCGAAATCCGGCGGAAAAAGATGTGTGTGAATGTCTATGACGGGCGTGTTTTTGACGACGGATTCGACCTGCCCGCGAAGCTTTGCGCTTTCCGTGATCGGGGAATTTTGTTTATCATTCTTTCCTGTTCCGTTGGTTTTCATAATTCCTTTCTCCTCTTAACAGGTTAAAAAAGTATATCTTGCGGCGCTTTTTCAGCAAAGAGATCAGCCTGGCGATTATTCGGTGCAAGCGGCGCTCTGATATCCGTTATCTTTATCTCAATAATGGCGAATCATTTGTGATTTTCATCAAAAGTTCCGAGTCCTCTTGCCAAATCATCAAGCAAATCGATCGTTTTATATTCTTCGAGCGTTCGTTGCGGTTTTTCGACACCGCTTGGCAAAGGAAGTTTCGAAAAAGTTTGAAAATAAGTCAAACTCGCATCTTTCCACCAGATCGCGTCGCGTTCCTGGATCGCCAGTTTTTTCGCGACCGCCCGGTGGCGTTCCGCGTCGATGAAATCTTTTAAACCGTCCCAATCCTTGCGCGCTTGCCGCGCCCAATTGACACCGCTTTGATATTTCAAAGCCATTTCGTCCCACAAAGTTTTGCCCGAGCGCATTTTGTAATCCCACGCCACGTGATGAAACCAGAGCAGATATTTTTCGGGAATCGTTTTAAGGCTTGAAAACTCGTCGCGAACCTTCGGAAAATATTGACTGACCGTATTGCTGCCCGTTTTCGTCCGGTCAAAACCGATGCCGGTTTCGCCGGCTTTATTATAATAGGTCGGATTCCAGTCGTCGCGGCTATACGTATTCCACCAGGGCGCGGGTCCGTAATGATGCCCGCCCCACATCTGATGATGAAGCCCGAGCGGAGTCATATAATTGACAAGTTCTTCGTGCGACCGGAGAAGAATATTTTTGATCACGGCGACCGCTTTCGGTTCGCGCGTCAAGGTCATCCTGACCCATTCATCAGCGAGCTGCGGCGATGAAATATCCGGATTCCAGGCGAGCCGTCCGTAGGCATACCAATTTGCCTGTAAAATATCGTGTCCCGTCCAGTTTCGATCGGTTCCCGTGTTGGCAACGCCGGCAATTCCCGTCAAACGCTGACCAAAAAGGCTGCCGTCCGAGACTTTGGCGACGGTCGAGCGATTGCCTTTGGCAAAAGTATCGGCGTCGAGCACTTCGCGCCACATCTGGGCGAGAAAAACCAGATGATTTGAAAACCCGAGATATTCCTGCGTGATTTGAAATTCGGGCACCAACTGCGTTTTCGGCATTGCCCCGAAAAGCGGGTGAAACGGTTCGCGCGGCTGAAAATCGATCGGACCGTTTTTGGCTTGCAAAAGCGCGTTCGGCGCAAACTTTCCGTCAAACGGCTGGAGATTTTCATACGCTGCCCCGGCGCGGTCATAGCCGGGTTTCATATCATAAACAAACGCCCGCCAGATGACGACTCCGTTGTGCGCGGCGAGCGCCGCCGCCAGCATATTCGCGCCGTCAACGTGGTTGCGGTTATAAGTTCGCGGTCCGGGCTGCCCTTCGCTGTTGGCTTTGACCAGAAATCCGCCGAAATCGGGAATGACTTTGTAGATCTCGCCCGTCTTCTTTTTCCACCAATCTTTGACGCCTTCATCGAACGGGTCGGCGGTCGGCAGTCCGCCTAATTCCATCGGCGCGGAAAATCTTGCCGAAAGATAGACCTTTATTCCGTAAGG
>CADEFG010000931.1 GCA_902826505.1 uncultured Acidobacteriota bacterium | reverse complement strand
CATCACAAACACGAAGAATTTATCGGTCCGCGCTTTCTTGTTTACGCGGCGGCGCTCGAAATGCACCCGCTCGATACTGAAGACCGTTTGAAAGATCTAAAGGACGAATCGAATATCGGTTACTGCAATATCACGAAATGCTGCACAAAGGTTTGCCCCGAAGGAATCACGATCACCGACAACGCGATCATTCCCTTGAAAGAACGCGTCGTTGACGAATTTTACGATCCGATCACGAAATTTTTGAAACTGTTTCGAAAAAAGGATTGAGTCTCAAGTTCTAAGTTCCAAGTTAAAAAGAATAGACTAAGAGCCTGAAATTGGAAATTAAAATACGAGACTTGGAATTTAAAACCTTGGAACTTTGGAACTTGGGACTTGAGACTTGAGACTTGGGACTTGAAAGAATATGTTTGAACTAAAATCATTGCACAAAGAAGCCGTTCCGGCGGCGCTCGAAAAAGCGAAACATTACCGTCTGCTCAACGAACCGGGCGCGGCGGAAAGCATTTGTCTCGATATTCTGGAAGCCGATGCCGATAATCAGGAAGCGCTGATCTTGCTCGTGCTGGCGATGTCGGATCGTTTTGCCAAAGGCTACGCGGTCGGCGATTCGCGGATTCAGGACTATCTGGCGAAAATAACCGATGATTACAAACGCGCCTATTACACGGGAATCGTATACGAACGCCGCGCGAAAGCCGTTTTGCGCCAGAATACGCACGGCGCGGATTCGACCGCCTATGAGTTATTCCGTCAGGCGATGAACTGGTTCGAAAAAGCCGAAGCGATTCGTCCGGCGGAAAACGATGATACGATTTTGCGCTGGAACGGCTGCGCCCGGATAATTATGCGGAACAAACTCGAACCACGCGAAATGCAAGCCGATTTCGCCGATTATTAAAACCATTTTCAAATAACGAATGACAAATGAATAAACTTTGTTTTGAATTCGTCATTCGTTATTTATTATTTACTTGCCGAAAAGCTCACCAGCTTCATCAAAAGCCACCCGTTCGGATCGATTTCATATTTTGTATCTTGCGGAAGCGAGACCGTTCCCGTGTTGTTCGTCATCTCGACGCGCTTTGTTTCACCGGCGATTTTTACTTCGACCGGCATCGGAAACGGCAAATTATTCGGCGTTTCCCAACGCAAAACCAGTTGATTGGGCGTGGTTTGAACGTTCAAGGTCGGCAGCGCGGGCTGGCGCAGATAAACTTCAAAAAACCAATCAAGATCTTTTCCCGATTCCTTTTCGGCGATTCGCAGAAAATCGTCGGTCGTTCCGAAATGAAATTGCCTGCCGTTTGTCACTTTTTCCATTTTCGGGGCGGGATAAGCCATTCTTCGCAACGCTTTAAAAAACGCTTCATCGCCGAGATAACCGCGCAGCGTGTTCAAAACCAACGCGCCTTTGCCGTAAATATCGCCGTCGGATTTTGTATAATCGGGCGGCAGAAAATACATCTCGGTCGTCGTTCGGGCTTCGCGCGGCGCGACGGGTTTGATGTTTTTCAAAAACTTGATACGGTTCGGCAGATTTTTTATAAACGGCGCGCGCCCGAGCTGTTTTTCGGCAAAAAGCGCGTCCATAAACGATTGAAAGCCTTCGTGAATCCAGAAATCGTTCCAATCAGGCGCGGTCACCAGATTTGCCCACCATTCATGCCCTAATTCGTGAAACATCAGCCAGTCGAAACCGTTTTTATCGTATTTGAATTCGTTCCCGTAAGCCGTGATCGATTGATGCTCCATCCCGAGATGCGGCGTTTCGGCGATCCCGAGCTTGTCGGCGCGAAACGGGTAGGGACCGAGATATTCCTCGAAAAACCGGACGTAATCCTTGGTTTTATCGACGAGTGTTTGACCTTTTTCAAAATCTTCGGGCAAAACGTAAAATTTGATCGG
>CADEFG010000930.1 GCA_902826505.1 uncultured Acidobacteriota bacterium | reverse complement strand
GAGCGTTCGAGTTTTTTGCGCAGATCTTCTTCGCGGATCACATCGACCGCGCCTTTTTTGATAAATTCGATTTGTTCGTCTATTGTCATCTTTTTCGTCAATCGTCAATCGCTAATCATTTATAGAAATTTTTGTCTTTACAAAATATAAAATATGAACGGCAAATACGAAACTTGCAATTTCACGATTTACGATTTACGATTCACGAAATTTATGGAAAACAATTTAGCAAACACAAAACTCGCGTTTATCGGCTGCGGCGTGATGGCGGAATCGATCGTCGCCGGGCTGCTTCGTAAAAAACTCGTCCGCGCCGAACAAATTTCGGCGACGCATCCGCGCCTCAACAGGCGCACGGAACTTGGCGAAAAATACGGGATCGAAGTCTTTGAGGAAAACGCCGAAGCGGTTGAAAAGATTCGCGCAAACGACGATTCGATCGTTGCTTTGTGTGTTAAACCGCAAAGATTAAAAGGAGTTTTGGACGAATTGAAAGATTCGGTTTCTGCTAATCAAATGGTTTTATCAATCATCGCCGGAGTAAAGATCGAAACGATTTCCGAAGCATTAAATAATAAAAAAATCGTTCGCGCAATGCCGAACACGCCTTCGCAGATCGGCGCGGGCATCACGGCTTGGACCTGCACCGAAAATATTTCAGACGGTGAAAAAGCGCGCATCAAATCGCTTTTAACCGCGCTTGGCAAAGAGCTTCACGTCGAAACCGAAAATATGATCGATATGGCAACCAGTTTGAGCGCGACCGGTCCGACCTATATTTTTCTCGTCATGGAAGCCTTGACGGACGCGGGCGTCCATCTCGGATTTTCGCGCGAAATGGCAAAGGAATTAGTGCAGGAAACGATGCTCGGCTCTGTTCTGTTCGCGATCGAATCGCACAAACATCCGGCGGAGCTTCGCAATATGGTGACCTCGCCGGGCGGAACGAGTGCTGACGCGATCTATCAGATGGAAAAAGGCGGACTTCGAACCGTTTTGTCAAAAGCCGTTTACGCCGCCTACAGCCGTGCCGTCGCGCTCGGACAAAAGAAATAATTTTTAGATTTGATACGGAATATTTAAGATTTTAGTAACTCACCTTTAATTTCAAAACTTGAATTTGAAACATAAGACAAATAAAAACCGCTGATTGTTCAACGCATTACATTACATTCTTTTTCACGCGAATTTCGATATTCGGTAAATTCCGCCCGGCATTTCGCAGTGTGACGTATTTTTCGAGCCGTTCGAGAAAATTGTCGAGTGCCAGTTGCCAATTGTTGCTGGGTCGTTGATATTTCAGCATCGGATGTTTATCATAAACCAAGCAAACCCGCGAATAAAGTTCAATGAGGTGAAGTTCCCTGAACTACACTATACACAACCCTATGATTGGTTTACTGTTTCATTTTCAATCTGCCTATTCACATTATTAGGCTATTTGTGCGTCCTCTCGGAAAACCTTAATTGGATGATAATTAAAAGTGACAAAAAAATTCCAATCATTCCGGGTCGGGGATTGGTGACGGCGATGTCCAATAAATTGCGATTGGATTATTTAAATTCGCATTCAATACCGACCGGGGAGATTTCAAAAACAGACCTTGATATTCAAAACATTCAAAAAAACATTGAATCCTATATTGGAACAGTTGAAATACCTCTCGGGATCGTCGGTCCGCTTTTGTTTAAGACCGCTGAAGAAAAGGAAGAGCTGGTCTATACTGCGGCGGGAACCCTCGAAGGCGCGCTGGTCGCAAGTATGAACCGGGGAGCTAAAGCGATTAGTTTAAGCGGCGGCTTTACCGCCAGCGTTCTTTGGCAAAAAATGACCCGCGCACCTCTTTTTATTTTTGAACAAGAGAAACATATATCAATTTTTGAGTCATTTATTAAACTTAATTTCAGCGAAATA
>CADEFG010000929.1 GCA_902826505.1 uncultured Acidobacteriota bacterium | reverse complement strand
ATTATCTTGGCGAAACTTATTACGCCCGTCAGGATATTCCCAAATTTCTGGCATTTTATACCCGGTCGCTTCATTTTTATCAAGAAATCAAGGATTCCCGCGGAGAAGCAAAAACCCTGCTTGCGCTGGCTTACGCCTATTTAGGAAAAGATGATCTTCAAAAAGGTCTTTCCTTTTCACAGGAAGCGCTGAAAAAATGGACTGAGATTGGCGATCTCCGTGGGAAAACATTGTCGATGGTGGCGAGCGGCTTGTCATATTTCCGTCTGGGACAATCGACCGAGGCTTTAACTTATTTTAATAACGCAAAACTGCTCTTTCCCGATGAAGTCGACAAAACTGAAAAAGGCATTCTGTTTAATAATATCGGAAGAGTTTACGAGTCTGTCGGGGATTGTCAGGGAGCCATCAGCAATTTAAAGAAAGCCGTCGATATTTTTGACGAAGAGCAGAACTTGTCTTTTGCGATGGGTAATCTGACTAATTTAGGCTCGGTTTCATACCAATGCGGTTACAAAAATGAATCTTTAGCGTACTTACAGCAGTCTTTGGAGATCGCCAAGCAAACCCAAAGTAACCATGACATTATGTATATATATACTGAACTGGGGCGTATTTACTCTAGCGAAAACCTATTCTCCCAATCTGAATCGAGTTACAAAAAAGCCCTCGATGTATTGAAATCAAATGAATACAAATTTGATAAATCCCGGGCATTATCAGGTTTGGGAGAATTATATCTAAAATCCGACAAACCCGCCTTAGCACTCGAAAATTATCTATCGTCTTTGAATATTGCGACGACCATCAAAGATCGCTTTTCAACCGCTAAAACTCTTTTTGATCTGGCAAAGTTTTATTCTATTGAGAACAATTGCGAAAAAGCCCTCGAACATGCCAAGAAATCTGTCGAAATCACCGAAAATCTCTACACTGATGTTTTCAATGCGAAACTCAAACGAACATATCTTGCCAATGTTTACGATCGTTACGAACTTTACATTAACCTTTTGATGAAGATGCACAAAAATTCGCCGAATGCGGATTTTGCGATCGAGGCTTTACGGGCGGCGGAAAAATCGCGAGCGCGGGTGATGGTTGAAAATCTTTCGCTGTCAGAAACGAATTTTACAAAAGATGCCGATGCCGAAACGGTTAAACGTGAAAAAGACATTCGTGGGTTGCTCAATGCGAAAGCCGACAAACTTACCGATCTTTTGAGCAATAACGCCGGGCAAAGCGAAACCCATAAGATCAGTAATGAGATAGGCGAACTCGAAAACGAACTTGAAAATATCAAGGCAACGCTCAAACAGCAAAGTCCGGTCTATTCGGCGGTCAAAAATCCCGCCCCGTTTGATGTCGCGGCATTTCAGCAAGATATTTTGGACGAAAATTCTCTGCTTTTGGAGTTTTCGTTCGGCAAGGACGAAAGTTATCTGTGGCTGGTCGGCAAAAACGAAGTCAGTTCATTCGTTTTGCCGCCGCGCGAGGAGATCGAAACGCAAATCGACACCTTGCGCACACTTCTCGCTTCGCGCGCGTTGAAAGACGATGAGGCAATCGAAGATTATCAAAAACGGCTTGGCGAAGCGGAAACCAAATACAAAATTGGTGCCCGAGAACTCAGCCGCAAACTTTTCGGACAGATCGCCGAAAAACTCGCGAAAAAGCGTTTGATAATCGTTCCGGACGGCAAACTTCATTACTTCCCTGTGTCAGCCCTTCCCGCGCCGAATTCAGATTCGGACGAGCCGCTTTTGCTAACCAACGAAACGATCTACGAACCTTCGGCGCAGACGCTCGGGATTCTTGCAAAAAGCAAAAATCAAACTGCAAACGCCGCGAAAAACCTGCTTGTTTTTTCAGACCCGGTTTTTACCAGCGACGATCCGCGATTTTCCGCCGAGAATAAAC
>CADEFG010000928.1 GCA_902826505.1 uncultured Acidobacteriota bacterium | reverse complement strand
CATTGAGCGTTTTTCAAACGCGGTGCCGCCCGCGATGACGGCGTTCCAAGCGATCAATTCCATACTGACATTATTTAAAAGCGGGCAGAAACTTCGGGGCGCGGCGCGCTTTCGTCGCTTGCTCAAAGGCGTAGGCGATTTTTATCAGCACGGGTTCCGAAAAAGCGCGTCCGACAAACGTGACGCCGACGGGCAGTTCCTGCACAAAACCTGCCGGAACGGTGATGCTCGGATAACCCGCGACTGCCGCAAAGCTCGTGATTCCTTCAAAAACGCCGCAGTCGCCGTTGACGAGATCGGTCATCCAGGCAACACCGCCCGACGGCGCGACGATCGCGTCGAGCCGGTTTTTATCCATCACGGCATCAATGCCTTGTTCCTGCGTGTAAAGTTTGCTTTGCAGCAGCGCGAGCCGGTAGGCGCGTTCGTTTAGATCGCCTTTTGCCTGCGCGAGCAGAAAGATTTCCTGTCCGAAATACGGCATTTCCTTTTGGCGGTTGGCGTCGTTGAATTTGATCAGATCGGCGAGCGTTTTCATCTGCCCGCCGCGCGTCGCCAGATATTTATTCAAATCTTCTTTGAATTCATAAAGCAAAACGTCATATTCCGCATCGCCGAATTTTCCGCTCGTGGCAAATTCAATATCGACCAAAGTAGCGCCGCCCGCCTGCAAAACTTGCAGATGCGGTTCGACGACCCCGTCGATTTTTGAATTCCTGCCGAAAACCTGTCGCGCGACGCCGATTCTTGCGCCTTTTAGCCCGTCTTTTTGCAAAAATTTGGTGTAATCTTTTTCGCCCTTCGTGCTGTTTGAAGTGATCGAATCGTTTTGATCGTTTCCGATGAGCACGCCGAGCAGAATTGCGGCGTCCGCGACGGTGCGGGTCATCGGTCCGGCGGTGTCCTGACTGTGCGCGATCGGAATGACGCCGGAGCGCGAAACCAGCCCGAGCGTCGGTTTGAGACCGACGATCCCGCAAGTCGCCGCCGGACAGATGATCGAACCGTCGGTTTCCGTCCCGATCGCGACCGCCGCCAGATTTGCCGAAACGGAAGCGCCCGAACCCGAGCTCGAACCGCACGGATTGCGGTCTAAAATATACGGGTTATGCGTTTGCCCGCCGCGTCCCGACCAACCGCTCGAAGATTTGGTTGAACGAAAATTCGCCCATTCGCTCAAATTAGTTTTGCCCAGAATGACCGCGCCCGCCGCGCGTAATTGCTGAACGAGAAACGCGTCCTTTTGCGGAGTCGGCGCATCGGCGAGCGCCAGACTTCCGGCGGTCGTTTTCATCTTGTCCGCCGTGTCGATATTGTCTTTCAGCAAAATCGGGATGCCGTGCATCGCGGAGCGCAATTTTCCCGCCTTTCGCTCTTTGTCCAGCGCGTCCGCGATCTGCAAAGCGTCGGGATTGATCTCGATCACGGAATTGATTTTCGGGTCAATCGCTTTGATCCGTTCGAGATATTTTTGAGTGATTTCGCGTGCCGTCATTTTGCCCGATTTCATCGCTTCCTGAAGCCCGGAAATAGTGATTTCTTCAAGCTCCGGCGCAGCATCAAAATCTGTCAAATCGTTTGCATTCGCCATTTTATAACCCAAAATTCCGATTCCGCCGAGCGCGGAAAATTTTAAAAAATCTCTTCGTTCCAAGTTTTTCATAAAAGTTATTTTTGCTCCAATGCCTTTCGCAGATTATTTTGCGCGGGCGTAAAATTCGGGTTGATCTGCAGCGCTTTTTGAAACTGCGCGACGGCTTCCGTTTTCCGGTTTTGTTCCGCGTAGATCAAGCCCAAAGTATTGTAAACTTCGGGTAAATTGGGGGTTTTTCGAATCGTTTCTTCGAGAATGCGAATGCCGTCGGCGGATTTTCCCTGAAAATGAAACGAAAGCGCCAGATTGCGCTGAAAATCCGTGTTG
>CADEFG010000927.1 GCA_902826505.1 uncultured Acidobacteriota bacterium | reverse complement strand
CACCTTTAAACGCCCAAACGTCCGATGTCAGCGCCTTTTTATAAAGCGTGGCGTCCTGCACCAGCGGATTGCGAAGAATCTGGCGATTATCGTCATAAACAAAATTGCCGCTCAGGCTGTTGGCAAAAACGGCGAATGCGAAAATTACGATCAAAAACAGCCAGCGCAGTTCGGATTTGAGATTCATATTGTTGGTTCGCGGGGTAGAAAAAGCTATTCCGCCAACAATTCTAGCGCAGTTTCGAGCGGATTTATAGAGATGACGTCAATTAAACCGATTTTCAAGGCGTCACTCGCCGAAATTCTTTTGGCGGTCAGAAACATTTCAAGCGCGGCGGCTTCGCCGATCAGACGCGTTAATCGCTGCGTTCCGCCCCAACCCGTGATGATTCCGAGGTTCGCGCCCGGATGCGAAAAAATTGCGTTTTCGGCGGCAAATCTTTTCTTGCAAGCCAACGCCAGATCGAGCGCGCCGCCAAAACAAAAACCGTTGATCGCGGCAAACGAGTTTTTACCGGCGATCATTTTCATCAGATTCTGTCCGCGCAGGGCAAATTCTCTGGCAGTTTCGCCCGTTACTTCGGCGATCTCGCGCAAATCCGCGCCGGACGCGAAAACATTCTCCCGACCGGAAAAAATGATATTTGGTTTTTTTGTTTCGGCGAGGATCTGATGCAATTCTTCAAGCACGAAAATTGAAAGCGGACTGCGGATTTCGGGGCGATTAAAATAGATAATCAAAGCATTCGGCAGATTTTCGACGATTAGCGGATTGGACATTTTTATTTTCGGATTTAACAACCTTGTTAAATTTATAACAAATATTGGTTTTGCCCAAAGTTGGTCGGTCAACTCTTTTTTTGAAGACTTTGATTATCGAAAATGTGATAATGGCAGATGGTTCTGAGTTCGGTTATCAAGTAAAATCAACGGTTTACCGAGCTTTTGACGACAGTTTTCCCAAGCCGAAAAATTTCGATTTAAAAAATCAAATCGGATTTTATCTAACCAAATAGTTTAAATTTGAAGCGCCGAATTAAAGTATTTTATCGACTTTATTAAAAAAAACTTAATTTTATGAAAAAAAATGGTAAACTTTTTTAAAACTTTGCCGATAACAACTGAACAAGCGGCTATTTTGAGAAAAAGACGCCGAAACTTTCCAACAAGGGGCAAAAATGCGCGCAAAAATAATTAATTTCCCAGGCAGAAAACGATCGACAAAAAAGGATAAAACCTACAATGAGAAGTTATCTGTTTTAAAGTTTTATAAAAAATTCAAGAGTTTTGAAGAAAGATCGACCGATAAAAATCTCGCGAAAGAAATGTTTTCGCCGGATTATTTTATGCTGGTCGAGTAAAAAATAAAGACCTTTAATTTAACCCGTTTTCTTTGGCAGAATTTTGTAAATTGTGAAGTGGGTTGAAAATGACGGTTTTGAACCGTTTTTTAAGAGAGACTTCCATTTGCCGTTAAGCAAAACTAGCCGCCGCTGATATGTTCAGCGACGGCTAGTTTTTTTTTGGCGGCAAATTTTCAGGGAGATTTGTGTTTATTCAGCTAAATTTGTGCCGAGGTTTAACCCGAAAAGACTGACCGGCAGCGGATTCGAAGCGGTCAGCGCTGATGTTTTTCGGTAAACCGTCAAAACGCCGCTTGCCGGAATCGTCGCCGGCAGGGAAGCGCCGTTTGAAATTGTCACGTCCGGCAGATTTACATCAAACTGTGTGGTGGTCGTGTATTTTAGTCCGTAAGTTCCGGCAGGCAGATTTTGAATATTAAATGTGCCGCCTGCCAAGGCTTTGACGACAACCACATAACTGCCGTCCGTGTTGATAAACCCGAGTCCGTCGAAATTCGCATTGGTGCTCGCCGTTTCGATGCGCTGCGCACCGCGCCGGATATATTTGAAATATTGACGG
>CADEFG010000926.1 GCA_902826505.1 uncultured Acidobacteriota bacterium | reverse complement strand
TTCTGCGCAGTGAGGATGCGAGTTATTACGCGGTGCCGTTCGGGATCTCGACGGATCTTGCGGCACCGGGCGATTATGACGGCGACGGCAAGGCAGACACGGCAGTTTTTCGACCGGCAACCGCCACTTGGTACATTAATCGTTCGTCAAACGGTTTGCTCATCGCAGCGTTCGGCGCAAACGGCGACCGACCTGTGCCGGGCGCTTTTGTGCCTTGATTTTTGAATATAATTTGAATATAAATTGAAACAAAAAGGAGCAATCAGCGAAAATCTGTTGCTCCTTTTTTAGACGAATTCTTTTTTGGTTTTGATCGTCAAAAGCAAAATTGCCGCCCCGACCGAAATTGACGCGCTGATCAAAAAAGCGGGCGCGGCGCCCAATCTGTCCCAGAACAGCCCGAAAAGTATGGACGCCGGAAGAACCGTGATCGAAAAAGCGAGATTATAAAATCCGTAAGCCGTCCCGCGTTTTTCGGGCGCTACCAGATCGGCGACGAGAGCTTTTTCGACGCCTTCGGTCAAACCGAAATAAACGCCGTAAATGATAAATAAAACCCACGCCTGCCACGCCGCATCGACGAAAGCAAAACCGGCATAAACCAAAGCATAAACGATCCAACCCGCAAAAATCAGTTTCTTACGCCCGATCCTGTCCGAGAGATCGCCGCCGATCAGCGAAAATAAAACCTTACTAAGATGCAAAGCCATCCACAAAAGCGGCAAAAGCGCGGGCGCGATGCCGGATTGTTCGGCGCGGAGCAGCAAAAATGCGTCGGTCGAATTTGACAGCGTGAAAAGCGCGACGACGACCAGAAAACGTTTAAAATTCGGGTCGAATTCCTTTAAGGAAAGTTTGATCGGCGTGACGGCGGCAGTTTTGGACAGATCTTCGTGCGGCGTTTCCCTGACAAAAAAGACGATCACGAACAATCCGAGCGCGACCGGAATCGAAGCGAGCAGAAAAACCTGCTGGTAATCGCGCGCGGTCGGGTTTTCAGGATCGCCCGCCAAAAAATATAGCAAAACAAACGCGCAAATCGGTCCGATGACCGCGCCCGTGTGATCGGCGGCGCGATTGAAACCGAACGCCAACCCGCGTTTTTCGGGCGCCACGGAATCGGCGAGCAGCGCGTCGCGCGGCGTTCCGCGAATTCCTTTGCCGACGCGGTCCGTGACGCGAACCGCTAAAACCTGCTGCCAGCTGCCGACAAAAGAGAGAAACGGACGCGTCAGACTGGCGAGCGCGTAACCGATAAAAACGGGAAGTTTGCGGTTATTGAATTTGTCGCTGAAGTAACCCGAAAAAAGTTTGAGAAGCGAAGCGACCGATTCGGCAAAACCTTCGATCAGTCCGATGAAAAAGGGCGACGCGCCCAAAGTTAAGGCAAGAAATGTCGGCAGGAGCGGATAAATTATCTCGCTCGAAGTATCGTTTAAAAGGCTGACAAGACTTAGAGCAAAGACATTGCCCGAAAGATTTTTGTACCGGGCGAAGAAGTTTTTGATCTTGTGAAGCATCGAGAAAAAGAGTCGAGAGTCGAGAGTCGAGAGTCAAGAGTCGAGAGTCGAGAGTTTGTCTTAGTCGGGCGAAAAAAGCGATCGAAGTGTCAAAATCCAAAGACTTCAGACTCAAGACTTTTAACTTTTAACGCGGTTTTTGGGTGGTCGGGGTCGGGCGCACCGGCGGACGCGCGCCGCCGCCCGAACCGAACCATAAAAAGGCGATGCTGCCGATAAAGGCGACCGCTAAAATCGCGATCACAACTGCCATTCGAACCGCCATTTTGACGGTTTTTTTGAGCATTTTATAAGCGATAAAAGCAACGGCGGCGAGCACGAAAAAGAACACGATGCCGAAAATTGCACCGATTCCGCCGCCAAGCGGCGCAGCGCGGAAAGGCCCGCGGGCTTGCCGCCGAACT
>CADEFG010000925.1 GCA_902826505.1 uncultured Acidobacteriota bacterium | reverse complement strand
GACGAAAAAAAAGATTTAGAAGAAAAAAATAATCAAAACAACAACGGCGATTCACAGACACATGATGACGAAAATCAAGCACCGCTCATCGCGCTTGCCGCACTGCAATTTCAGGTGAATGCCGGTTCAGAACATTCGGCTCCGGCGGCACGGTCGATTTTACACGTCACCGATTTGGAAAGAATTGTTTCAACCGTTCGCACCGAAACTTTTCAAAATCAAAAACAAATTACGATCGCCCTCAAAAATTCAATTCTCGAAGGTTTGCAGATCAAACTGACGATCACCGAAAACGGCAAACTCAAAGCCGAATTTCTTGCGCTTAACGAACAGATAAAAAAACAGTTAACCCTAAGAAAAAAAGAACTTTCCGAAATTCTCCGAAATCGTTCCGCGCTGTTTTCGGAAGTTGAGATCAGCTCTCAAAATTAATCCGGAAAAGAATAAAGTTTCTCTTTTTTTTGCAAAATTTGCCTTGCTCTGATTTAATTACAGCAAGTTTATGTCAATTTTGATTGCCGAAGACAACGCCGTTCAACGCCGATATCTGAGCGAAATTCTGGCGCGTGAATTCCCTGATTACACGCCGATCATCGAAACCGAAAACGGCGAGGCGGCAATCCAATCCGCACTCAAAAATCGTCCTTCGCTTTGCATTCTCGATATTCAAATGCCAAAGACTTCGGGCGTCAAAGCCGCCAAATCGATCTGGCGCGATTTCCCTGAAGCGCGGATCATTTTCTGGACACAGTTTCCGCACGAAGTTTATATTACCGAGATTCGCAAAATTATTCGCAACTTAACCCCGCAACCGGCTTACGGCTTTATCCACAAAAACAATTCCGAATCGCGTTTCCTGCGGTTTGTCGGGACGGTTCTCGAAGATGGCGCGGATATGATCGATCCTTCGTTCAAAGATGCCTTCAAACGTCCGCTTTTGACGGAATTCGAATCTGAAGCCTTGCGGTTTCTGGCGCTCGGACTTTCAAACTGGGCAATAGCCCGCAAATGTTCGCTTTCGATGCGCGGGGTTGAAAGCCGTCTGGCAAATTTGTATGAAAAATTATCCGTCACTCTGCCCGGCGGAACGATGCCGGAAAATTACGATAAATTCGCCTTCAATGTCCGGACACGCACATTTTTCGAAGCGCTCCGGCGCGGTTTGATAAACACCGAAGAACTCGAAAGCGCCGAAGACGACCTCAAACCCTGGCTTGACCGCGACCGCCAGCGTTATCGTGATGAACAATCAAAATAAAACGCGAAGATGAAAAGGTCGAAAATTAAAAGCCGTTTTTTGATTGGGAATTTTCTGCCTTGTCTGATAAATTATTGCATTTTGGTGATTTTGGTCTTTTCCCAACCGAAACCGAAACCTGACGAACTTGCCCCGCCCGAGGAAGATTCGGAAACGATGCTGACGCTGTTGCTTTCGGATAAAGCCCGCAATTTGCATCAATGGAGCGCGATCAGCCAATTTCACGGTTTGCCCTCGGAACGCGTCAACGCGATCGAACAAACGCCCGATGGAATTATGTGGTTTGCCACGGATTTGGGTTTGGCGAAATTCGACGGTCGCCGCGTCCAAAGCGTTTCACCCGAAAATTTCTCGAACAAAAGAATTCTCGCGCTGAAAACAGACCAACGCGGCGCACTTTGGATCGGCACGGAAAAAGGCGCGTTTCGATTCGAGAACAACTCTTTTCTACCGATTCCCGAAACCGCCGATTTTTCAATCTTTAAAATTCTTTCTCTCGTGCCCGTTGAAAATACAATTATACTTTCGGCTCAAACCGATACAAAATCCAGGGAATTAAATATCGGGATTTATCAAAATTCCGAAGGTGGTCTGGTTGTTGATTTCAATCCGAGGATGAATGTTGAATTTCAAAACAATGTCAGCGTTTTCGCACCTGAAATTGAC
>CADEFG010000924.1 GCA_902826505.1 uncultured Acidobacteriota bacterium | reverse complement strand
TTTTTGATGACTCGATCATCCGGCGGCATCGCGAGCCGTTTAATCTATTATTTCGTCATCAAACACCGCTCGAATTTTTGGGCGAATTAGCTAATTATTCAAATGGTTTGAAACCGTCGGGCTTTATTTTTCATCTTTCACGGTGCGGTTCGACCTTAGTTTCGCAAATGCTGTCAAAACTCGATCAAAATATTGTCATCAGCGAAGCCTCGCCGCTCGATTTTGTCCTTCGCTCAAAAAACGAATCAAAAAATGTCTCTCAAAAAGAGCGAATCCGCTGGCTGCAATGGACGATCAATGCATTCGGGCAAATGCGAAACGACAAGGAAAAGCATTTTTTTATAAAATTCGATAGTTGGAACACGCTCGATCTAACGGTCATAAAAGCTGCGTTTCCCGATGTGCCGTGGATCTTTCTCTATCGAAATCCGGTGGAGATCATTGTTTCGCACCGCCGTCAACCGGGCGCGCAGACGATAGCGGGTTTGATCAACGAAATTCTTCCCGGTTTGAATTTGAAAAAGGCTTTGAAAATGCCGCCCGAAGAATATTGTGCGCGGGTTTTGGAAAGGATTTGTCAAACCGTGCTCGATTTTTTGCCCGATCGGAAATCTTTGCTGGTCAATTATTCACAGCTGCCCGCTGCCACAACATCAATAATTTCCGAACATTTCAGGGTGATCTATCGACCCGAAGAAATCGCACAAATGAAATTTGCGGCGCAATTTAATGCCAAAACGCCGCAACTCAATTTTACGGGCGACAGCGAATTGAAACAACAACAAGCGACCGAATCGGCTGTCCGGGCGGCAGAAAAATTCGTCGATCCGGTTTACCGCCAACTCGAAAAACTGCGGCTTGAAAATTCTCTTAAAGGCGCGAATCTGTAGGCTGTGATATACTTTACAATTTAGGACTGATTACAAGGAAAGGGTATTTATATTGTGAAGAGAATTGAAATTATACCGCTTGGCGGAATCGGCGAATTCGGGATGAATTGTATGGGAATTCGCTACGATGATGAAATGATTGTCATTGATGTCGGGATGGGTTTTCCCGAAGAAACTCCTTACGGTGTAGATATTTCAATCCCGAATTTCGACTTTTTGGATGAATTTCGCGACCAATTGACCGCCTTGATCCTGACCCACGGACACGAAGACCATATCGGCGCGCTTCCTTATTTTCTGAAAAAATTCAATTTGCCGGTTTATGCTTCGCGGTTTACGCTGGCGCTGACCGAAAAAAGGCTTGAAGAACATAAAATGCTCGATGATGTTTTGCTGCATCGGGTCAGACCGAACGATATTGTCGAGATCGGGAACTTCAAGATCGAATTTATACATGCTTCGCATTCGCTGGTCGATTGTTTTTCGCTTGCCATCACCACGCCGCTCGGAACCGTTATTCATACCGGCGATTACAAGATCGACGACACGCCCGTGATCGGCAAGCCGTATGATCTGAAAACCCTCGGAAAATACGGCGATGCCGGCGTTCTTGCGCTTTTGGGCGATTCGACGAATGCGACGGTCGAAGGACGAACGCCGTCGGAAACAGCCGTCATTCCGGCGTTTGAAGAAATTTTTGAACAGGCGCAGGGACGAATTCTCGTTTCGACATTTTCTTCTTCGATCCACCGTCTGCAAATTATTTTCGATGTCGCGCACGAATTCGGCAGAAAGGTTTGTGTGATCGGTCGTTCGATGGTCAAAAACGTCGAGATTGCCGACGAGCTTGGGCTTTTACAGATTCCGCCAAATACATTGGTCGATTTGGGAACGGCGCGCGCGCTCGATGATGACGAGATCGTTTACATCGTGACCGGATCGCAGGGTGAAAACCGCGCCGCTTTGTGGAATTTGGCGACCTCGAGCTACAAGGGAATGGAAATCGAAAAGGGCGATACCGTTGTGCTATCGGCGCGGATCAT
>CADEFG010000923.1 GCA_902826505.1 uncultured Acidobacteriota bacterium | reverse complement strand
CGGATACCAGGTTTCGGCGGCAATGATGTTCGACGAGTAAGTTCCGACGAGCCGCGGAAAACCGAAAACCCGTCTGCCGTTTTTGGTGCGCGCCGTAAACGGCGAAATGACCGCATTTTTCAAACGCGCACCGATATTTCGGCGGCGGCTCCGGTAAAAATTGCTGTCGAGTTTGAAAGTCTCGTCAAGCGCGTATTGCGTGGTGTTCTTGATCGCGCTTTTCCCCAGATTCGAAGCAAAACGGCGACCGAAACCTTGCCAGTGCGGTCCCCATTCTTCGGGCGAATTGGTCGCCGTGCTGATTCCGGCGCTCGCCAGATCCTTCGCGAGCGAAACCGGACCGAAGATGCTTTTCACGTAGCGATTAAACCGTTTTTTTCCGTCCGGGCGGACATAAGGTTCTGGTGTTTGATCTAAAGTTTGATCGGTTTGGCTTGTGTTGCCGGGAGAATTTTCCTGTTTTTCCGTTTCGGTTCTGGCTGCCGATTTTTTCGGCTCCGGCAAAACAACCGCTGGCTGATTTTGCTGGGCGCTGACACAAAGCGAGGTTGTCAAAAACAACAATCCCCCAAATAATCTGATCTTCATTTTTCCCTCCTTGATCGTTTTGCCTTTCCGGCAAAACCGTTTTTTATCCGGCTTTGTTAACAATGAGTTTTAGAGCATCGGCTTTAAAACCTTGTAAACATTTTCGGTCATAATCTTTTCGCCCTCGGCGTTCGGATGAATTCCGTCAGGCTGATTCAAATCTTTGTTGAGTGCGACGTTTTCGAGAATGAACGGCAAAAATTCGACTTTGTATTCGGTTGCCAGATCGGGGAAAACCATCTGAAATTCGCGCTGGTATTGAGCGCCGACATTCGGCGGCGCGAACATTCCGCAAAGTAAAACCTTGATCTTTTTCGCCTGCGCTTTTTCGATGATCTGCGCGATATTCCGCTTCATCTTGGCAACCGGCATCCGCCGCAGCAAATCGTTTCCGCCGAGTTCGAGAATCAATATCTGGACGTTTTCCTGTTCCAAAACCCAATCGATCCGCTCAAGCCCGCCGATCGAAGTATCGCCCGAAACACCCGCGTTGACGACTTCGTAATCATACCCGTCGGCTTTTAATTTTTCCTGTAAAAGATAGGGGTAAGATTCTTTTTCCAAAAGCCCGAAACCTGCCGTCAAACTATCGCCGAACGCGACGATCTTCGGTTTGTCGGATTTGACCTGCGGCGTCGAAAGCGGGCGCTTGGCGTTGGAATTGGTTTGTCTTTTGGCGGTCGAAACATCGCACGACGCCAAGAAAAACGCTGACCAGACAATAGATAAAACGATGATTGCTCGAAAAACTTTATTCATAACTTTGCAAACTTTTTACGCTCGAATCCGTTTATAAGATGCAGATTTATTTGAACTTGTTTGCGCTTTTTTCGCAAGCAAAAATTATTCGAAAATCGTCAATCGTCAATCGTTATTAGAAAAATATTGCAAAAATGCGCAAACTATCTATAGATTGACGATTCACGATTGGCGAAACGCAAAATATGATTGAACTAAAAAATGTGACGAAAACGGTTCGTTCGGGCGCGGAAGATCTGACGATTCTCGACAATGTTTCGATGGCGATTCCCGACGGCGAATTTGTCGCGATCACGGGCGCGTCGGGCAGCGGTAAATCAACTTTGCTTGGTTTGATCGCCGGACTCGACGCACCGAGTTCGGGCGGAATTTTTATTGACGGCGACGAAGTGACAACCATGAGCGAGGACGAACTGGCGAGCCTCAGAAGCGGGAAAATCGGTTTCGTTTTTCAATCGTTCCATCTAATTCCGAGCCTGACGGCGTATGAAAACGTGCTGATTCCGATGGAGATCATCGGACTCAAGGAAGCCCGCACGCGCGCCGAACATTTATTGGAAGAAGTTGATCTGACCAATCGCGGGCATCATTAT
>CADEFG010000922.1 GCA_902826505.1 uncultured Acidobacteriota bacterium | reverse complement strand
GAAGACGGCTGGCAGGCGCATGTTCTGGATACAAAAGCAACAATTTTTATCGCCGAAAATTCACTGGTTGAGGCGCTCGAAACGATTGACCGCGCGATCGAAATATTTCGCCGCGGCGAGGATCATCTGGGTTTGACCGATGCCCTGTTTAACCGGGTGCGAATTTATCACGCGTTAGGTGATACTTATCAAGCCTCGGTTGATTTCGCCGAACTGATGTCGATTTCCCTGCAGCGCGTTAGTGAGTTCGCCGCCCGGAATTATGCAGAAAAATTTTCAATGCTGTTTTATCCTTTGAAAAATACGGATTTTCACGATGAAGTCCGTTCTTTCAAAAAGACGCTTTTGACTGCCGCACTCTCAGGCAACAATAACAAGCTCGCCCATGCGGCAAAACAATTGGGAATTTCGCACCAGAGCTTTTCCGAAATGCTGAATACGCAGTTTCCCGAAATTTATGGAGAAACCGGTTTGCAACGCCGGACCCGGACGAAAAAAGAACCTCGCCGGACCAATGTTGAAAAATCATCCCGGATCGTCAGTATTGAAAAAGTTTACATTGAAAAAGTCACGCCGAAAATCCAAATTCTTGCGATCAATCACGCCGACATCGTGCTGCCCGAAAACCTGGAAGCTGCCCCGGGAACCCAACTATTTTCCTTCGTGATGAGCGGGCGGCATTTGCCGGAACTGAACACCGGCAAAGACGTGATTGTTTTGACTTCATCGGTCGAAGAAACCACTGAAACCGTGGTAATTGCCCAACATAAGAAAACGCGCGAATTCGTTTGCATCCGGATTGGCTATGATGATTTTTCCCGGCTTTTTTATTTAAAAGAAAGTTTTGACGGCATATCGGAGGAACCGCGAATGCTCGACGATTTTAATATCTACGGAAAAATCGTCGGCTATCATTTGTTGAGTGACGATCAAACGGATCGGTTGGTATTTGCACATTTTCCTGAAACTATATGATTTTTGCTTTGGCGAAATTTTCATCATTTTTTGCAGATTTCAACCGCCGCAGTTTGACGGAAAACGATTTTTTTGAAATCTGCGAAAAAGAACTCGTTGCCGTCGTGTTTGAAGAAATGCCTATTTTGCAGGGGTTTACCGCAAAACTTAAATCACGTAATTATATATTTCTGGACCGCGACCTGCACGGCTTGAATTTCCTTTGGATCGCCTTTCACGAGCTGGCGCACTACGTTCTTCACGAACCGCGACCGCGCTGCGCGGCGAGCGTTAAATTTTATAGTTTGTGTCGACCGAATGCGCAGGAGGACGAAGCCGATGCGGTCGCGCTCGTGGCAATTTATCCGACGACGTGTTTGGAAGATCTGCAAATTTCCGCGCCGAGCGAATATCCTTTCGAGCGCGATCTGATTTCAAAGCGTTTGGCGATCTACGAGACTTTTAGAATTTGAGGCGATTTATGAAAAAAAGAGGCATAAAAATAGGTTTGTTTGCTGCGGCGCTGATTATTCTGCTATTTTGCGGATTTGTGTATTTTACTATGGGTTTGTTTGTAGTTCAGCCAATCGGCGCAATTCCCGATGGAACTACGGTTGTTTATTGGCGGCTTGGAACAAATCTTTCGTTTATCTCATCGGCGGACGGGCTGATTTTAGCAAAAGGGGAAGGTGTTTCATTAATAAGTCGGGGAATCGTTCTCGGCGCAGTGGCTAAAGTGATGGAAAATAGAAAGATAATAAACCTGCCGTATTCAGAAACGCTTTATTTGATCTCTACTGGCGGCGTTAAATTTGAAAAATAAGACTATGATGAATCCCGATCCAATAGAATCAAAACAATCGACAAATATTTGGTTTTATTCAACCATTTCTTTACTCGCTTTGTGTTTGGTTGCCGTCGTCGCTTACTTTGCTTATCAAATGGGGCAAAGTTCAAATCCGGTTGCCAATTCTCGTACTACAGCCGTTAATT
>CADEFG010000921.1 GCA_902826505.1 uncultured Acidobacteriota bacterium | reverse complement strand
TTGCCTTTTTGGAAAAAATCGAAAACAAGATATTCAAATTCGTTTTCGTCCAAAAAGCTTGTTTTCAGCAGATTTTGTTTAAAAAGCGCGGCGGCGAAAGATTTTTTTTCGGCGTCGGCGGCGCAAATTTCTTCAAGCGGGTTTTGCCGAACTTCTTTTTTCGCCGCTTTGACGGGCTGAAGTTTTTTGGTCAGCGGACAATAAACCGTTTCCGCCGCATTGGTTGGCAATTTGGCAAAAAGTGCGGTTGAAAACGCGTTGAGAAACAACGCGCAAAGCCAAACGGCAGCCAGATTTTTTATTGACCAAAAATTCACTTGTCGAAAATAATTACACTTTTAAAGCGGTTTTGCAACTAGCTTTGACTTTGCACCAAAAGGTTCGAATCGTGAATCGGTAATCGGCAATCGTGAAGAAAAAACTCCCGGCGATTTTTTCAAATATTCGTTTTTTTCGATTTTCAATCAGCGATTTTCGATTGCCGATTACCGATTTTCGTTTTTTTTGCAAAGCAACTAGCTTTCGTAACCGTCCGGGTTGGCTTCGTGCCATTTCCACGCGCTTTCGATGATTTTTTCGATTTCGGGAAACTGCGGATCCCAGCCCAAAACTTCGTGTGCTTTCGCTGCGTTGGCAACCAGGCGCGACGGATCGCCGGCGCGGCGCGGCGCGATCCGTGCTTCGATATTTTTGCCCGTCACCTGGCGCGCCGCTTCGATCACTTCTTTGACCGAATAGCCGTTTCCGTTGCCCAGATTGATAAACTCGGAATCGCCGCCGCCGCGCAAATAATCCAATGCGAGCAGATGTGCCTGGCTGAGATCCGAGATATGAATGTAATCGCGAATCGCCGAACCGTCGGGCGTCGGGTAATCGTCGCCGAAAACGGAAATCGCTTCGCGCCGACCTTGCGCGGCAAAAAGGATCAGCGGAATCAGATGCGTTTCCGGGTCGTGATGCTCGCCGCATTTTTCGCTCGCGCCGCAGGCGTTGAAATAGCGCAGCGCGACGAATTTCAAACCGTAAGCCCGATCATAATCCGCCAGCACGCGTTCGGTCATAAATTTTGTCCAGCCATACGGATTGACCGGATTTTGCGGGTGCTTTTCGTCGATCGGTACATACTGCGGTTCGCCGAAAGTCGCGCAGGTCGAGGAAAAGATAAATTTTTTGACGTTTCGTTCGATTAAAACTTCGAGCAGCTTAATGGTTTGAACGAAGTTATTTTCGTAATATTTTTGCGGGTTTTCGACCGATTCGCCGACGTAGGCAAACGCCGAAAAATGCATCGCGGCTTCGATTTCGTGTTCGCTGAGAATTTTTTCGACTAATTCCCGATCGCCGATATTGCCTTCGTAAAAGGGGATTTTCTCGTCAACCGATTCCCGATGACCATAAACAAGATTGTCTAAAACAATGACTTTTTCGCCTTTTTTGTGTAGATCTTCGACCGCGACGCTGCCGATATAACCTGCCCCGCCCGTAACTAAAATTGCCATAAATTATGTTCCAAATGCCGAGTTTTGTGTTGTTAGAGTTCCGCCGCCGCCGCCATCGCTTTTGATATTCGGTTCGATGAGCGGCGTGTGCGAACCGGGCTTTCCCTTCTCCGTAATCGTCGCTTCGGGCAAAAAATGATTAAAAAGAGCGCGGATTTTTGTTTCGCTGTTTTCGCTGACGGCGCTGCCGAAATTCGATAAAATCTCGCCGATCTCTTCCGCCGAATAAGTCGCGATCTTGCCGATAAAGATTTTCGGATGCCCGGTTTTTAACAGGTTTTCGCCCGTGATTTCGAGTTCTTCAAAAAGTTTTTCGCCTTTGCGGATGCCCGTGAAAATGATGTCGATGTCTTCGTAAGGTTCTAAACCGGAAAGCCGGATCATATCTTCGGCAAGGTCAAGAATCTTGACGGGTTCGCCCATATCGAGAATAAAAATCTCGCCGCCTT
>CADEFG010000920.1 GCA_902826505.1 uncultured Acidobacteriota bacterium | reverse complement strand
GACGGTTAAATTTAGCAATTACTGACAAATTTAGCAAGAATTATTTTCTGTTAAAATCGCTCTGCTAAATCGTAAAAAAACCGTTCCTTCCGTGAAGAGAAGAAACGGCGCAAGGTGCGCGGGAAAACCGATTCGCCGCTCACTTATTTCAACCGGAGTTATTTCATAATTTCGCCGAACGCAACGGCTTTTTCCTTGCCGTCAACATCGAATTTGATAAAGACTCGACCGATTGCCGCGTCAACTTTGGTAACGATGCCTTCCTTGATCGAATTGACCCAGACGGCTTTGACCTTCTCGCCGACCTTCGCGGCGGAAACCAGCGGAAACGGCGTGCAGCGCGATTTATCAACAACGGCGAGGCTTCCGGCAAAACCGCTGAGAAAGACTTTATCGCCCGCGACGCGAATGACCTGCGCGCTCTTTTGGTCGGCACCGTCCTGACAGGCGACCATCGTCCCGGCATCAAACGGCGCATTGATCTTGACGAACGTATTCGGTTTGAGCTTTTCTTCCATCTGTCCGATGCTTGTTTGACCATCTTTTGCTTTCGCCGGATTATCATAATCGAGGTCTAAATAGCGCACGACCGGTTCCGCCGGAGTCGCGTCGTCCGTGACGATCGCGCGCTGCATTCCCGAGCCTGATTGCCACCACGTCAAAAGAATATCGCCTTTTTTCGCCGTTCCGCCCGACGGAATCGCGACGATATAAGCGTTCGGAACTTTTTTGGTATCGCTCATAAATTTGACTTCCGACATTTCCTTATCGGGCGCGACAAGCGTCTGCGAATACCAGATCATCGTGACCTTATCCGCGCCTTTGACATTCGCTTCCTGAAGCCAGTTGTAGGACGGCACCAGCACGACTTCACCGGCTTTGGCTGTCGTTTCAACTGCCGGAAAATCTTTGAACGGGAATGTCGCCTGAAGATTCGGATCAATCGTCGGCGTCGCCGCTGCCGCTGTTGGTTTGTTCGCGCCGCCGGTATTTCCCGCATTGGCGGAAGCCGTGTTATTCGCGGAATTCGCACCCACACAAGCCGTTAAAAATAGGCTCGCGCCTAAAATAATCAATAGATTTTTCAATGTTTTTTCTCCTTAAATTTTGACGTTCTTGATAACGATATATTATGGCACAAATGCCGCCGGAAGCGGTTGATCGCCCGCCGTTCCGAAGTTTGTTATGAGAACGCCAGCCGATGTTCGATTGAGGAACCAGGCATTACTTGAAAAACGAAAAACTGCCGAATCCGTTTTGCCGTCGCCGTCATAATCGCCCGGCGCGGGAACATCGCCCGCCGCACCGAACGGAAACGAAAAGAAGCTCGAATTTTCCGAACGCAAAATAAACCAGAAACCGGTCGAAGGACGCCAGAAAGCGATGTCGGCTTTATTATCGCCCGTATAATCGGCGGGCACCGGACGATCGGTTGACGAACCGAACTGGAGAGCGATAGTTTGTCCGTTCGAGCTTTTTGAATACCACCATTCACCGACCGCCGGGCGAAAAATCGCGATGTCGGCTTGATTGTCGCCGTCGAAGTCGGCAGGCACGGGAAGATCGCCCGAAGCACCGAAGGTGGCAATGGTCGCGCCGCCGTCCGAGGAACGAAAAATAAACCACGTCGCGGTCGCCGGTCGAAAGACGGCGGCATCCGTACGCCCGTCGCCGTCGTAATCAGCCGGCACGGGAATGTCGCCCGAAGCGCCGAACGGGAACGAGAAAAACGAACCGTCTTCCGAACGAAGAATAAACCAGAAGCCGGTCGAGCCGCGCCAGAAGGCAATATCGGATCGACCATCACCGGTGAAATCGCCCGGCACAATTTTATCGGTCGAAGCGCCGAACTGCGCCGCCAAAACCAGATTGTCGGACGAGCGCGAATACCACCATTCGCCAAGGCTTGGGCGAAAGATTCCGATCTCGGTTTTATCGTCGCCGTCGA
>CADEFG010000919.1 GCA_902826505.1 uncultured Acidobacteriota bacterium | reverse complement strand
GCAGGAAGTTGAATATGAAGCCGAATATCTCGGCAGAGTCGTTTTATGCTGCCCGCGGACGACGCCGCACACCGAAGAAACGCTGGAAAAAATCGTCGAGCTGGCAAAAAACGAATTAACCAGAATCGAAGATGAAGCGGCTTTATTGGCAGAATTGAGCGCCAGTTGGGAAAGCCTGCAAGCGGTTTATGATCTGAACGCGGATTTTAGTTCATCACAGGACCCGCAAAGTTTGTTAAAAAAAATCACCGAACGAACAACCGCGATCAGCGGCAACATCAAATCGGTTTTATGGCTCGAAAACGGCGAATTTCTCGAACCTTCCGCCGCCAAATGCGCGTTCGAATTAAAGCCGCGCGATAAAACCAGCGGAATTGTCGGAGAGGTTTTCGCCAAAAAAAGATCGGTTATCTATAACGATATCTCAAAAGCCGAGATTCTCCGGGAAATCGAACCCGAACTCGAAAATGCCCGCCGGTTGGCGATCATTCCTTTAACGACGCGGGTCGCCACTTACGGCGTGCTGATCGTTTGGCTGGAAATCGAGGATTTCATGTTTGATTCGCGAACGATGCGGCTGCTCGATACGCTCGCATTGCAGGCGGCGATGGTCGTCGAAAATGATCGTCTGCACCGCGCATCGATCCAGAACGAGCGTTTGAATCAGGAAATCGAAATCGGTTCGAAAATCCAGCAAACCTTGCTTTCGGGCAACCCGCCAAATGGTTTAACGGGTATTTCGATTGCCGCCGAAACGATCTCTTCACAGAAAATCGACGGCGATTTTTATGATTTTATCGAACACGGCGAAGATTGTTTCGATCTGATCATCGGCGACGTGATGGGCAAGGGAATTCCGGCGGCGCTTGTCGGCGCGGCGACCAAAAACAGTTTTTTGCGGGCGATCGGTCAATTGCAGTCGAGCGAGCCGGGTTTGCGTCCGTCAACCGAAAAGATCGTCACCTGGGTCAATAACGAAATGACCGCAAAATTGATGCAGTTTGAAAGTTTTGTGACGGCTTGCTACACGCGCTTCGATCTGGCAAACAGGCAGCTGACCTTTGTCGATTGCGGTCACACGAAAACGATTCATTATCATCATCGCAGCGGTTTGATCACGACACTCGAAGGCGATAATATGCCGCTCGGGTTCTCGGAGCGCGAAATTTTCAACGAACAATCGGTCGCCACCGAACCGGGCGATATTTTGTTTTTTTACTCGGACGGCGTGACCGAAACGCGGAGTTTGGAGGGCGAATTGTTCGGTGATGAACGGCTCAACGAATTTATCAAACAAAATGCGCAAGCCGACCCGAAAACGATCATTTCCAAATTACTTGAAACATTAAAAGAATTTTCGACCGAGAACTCTTTTAATGACGATCTGACCTGTGTCGCTGTTTTGATCGGCGGCACAAAAGCCGAAAAACTCGGAACCGAAATGCGAATATTACTCGACAGTGACTTACGCGAACTTGACCGGACGCGGCGTTTCGTCCGCGAAGCGTCGCGTGTCCTGCCGGATCAACCGCTAACGGAAGAAGGTCTCGAACAACTCCAGCTTGCCGTCACCGAAGCGGTCGCGAATATTATCGAACACGGCTACCAGGGCGAAAGCGGTCACAAGATCGAAGTGGTCGCCGAAAGTTTTGCCGAAGGAATAAAAATCGCGCTTCATCACTGGGGCGAAGGCGTTGACCCGAAAACCGTCCCGCCGCCGATTTTTGACGGTTCAGCAGACGGCGGATTTGGGTTGTTTATTATTTCCAACTGTGTCGATTTTGTCAGTTATTCAACGGACAAGGATGATCGAAACACGATTCTGCTAATCAAAAACTCAAACAAATAAAAGGTAAAAAACTATGAAAATAAAACAAGAAAAATTCAATGATGTAACGGTTGTCATCTTAAAAGGCGACGTTCTGGACGCAAGCGTTGTCGGCGATTTCAAAAGCGA
>CADEFG010000918.1 GCA_902826505.1 uncultured Acidobacteriota bacterium | reverse complement strand
GGTCAGAATCTCGCGCGCGCAAATCGCCGCCGCTTTACAAAGCGCCTGCGACGTGCGCCCGGTCGGCGCTTCGGAAAATTTGACGGGACGTTTCAGTTTCGTCGTTTTGACGGTTTCAGCCGTCGTGATGATGCTTTCCATCGTCGCGACCGATTCGACCGGATATTTCCCCGAAGCCGTTTCCGCTGAAAGCATCACGGCGTCGGTTCCGTCCCAGACAGCGTTCGCGACGTCCGAGGCTTCGGCGCGCGTCGGGCGCGGACTTTCGATCATCGATTGGAGCATCTGCGTCGCGGTAATCACGAATTTATCGTTCATGACGGCTTTTTCGATGATCTGTTTTTGATAAACCGGGACGAGTTCGACGCTCGTTTCGACGCCGAGATCGCCGCGCGCGACCATCACGCCGTCGGTTTCGCGGATGATGTCGTCCAAATTTTCGATCGCTTCCGCCTTTTCGATCTTCGCGACAAGCAGCGGTCTGCCCCATTTGCGCGTGTTGAGCTTTTTGATCAGCTCGCGAACCTCGCGGCAGTCTTCGCCTTTGCGGACGAACGACAGCGCGATGTAATCAACGTCCTGCTTCATCGCCCATTCCAGATCGCGGCGGTCTTTTTCGGTCAAACTGGGAATCGGCAGTTTCGTGTTCGGCAGATTAATGCCTTTGCGTTCGGACAGAACCGCGCCGTTGACAACGGTTGTCACGACATCGGTTTTCGTCACTTTTTTGACCTTCAATTCGATCGCGCCGTCGTCGAGCAAGATCTTATCGCCTTTCGCGACGAGCTTCGGAATCTCCTTGAAATTCGTCGAAACTTCCTTGACGCTGCCTTCGATATCGCGCGCGGTCAGCGTAAATTCCGCGCCCGTTTCCAAAATGACCGGTTTGGCGTTTTGCAGCAGTCCGGTGCGGATCTTCGGACCCGAAAGATCGACCAGCACCGCCAGCGGTCGGTCGAGCTTTTTCGCCGCCGAGCGCGCATTTTTGATCCGTTCGGCGTGTTCGTCGTAGTTTCCGTGCGACATATTGATCCGCACGGCATCGAGTCCGGCTTTGATCATCGCTTCGATAATTTCCTGCGTGTTCGATGCCGGTCCAAGTGTCGCTAAAGTTTTTGCTCTTCCCATAATGTCGTCAATCGTCAATCGTCAATCGTCAATCGTATTTTTCTATTCACGATTGACGATTCACAATTGACGGCTAAAGATAGATGTTACGTCTGATTCCGCGTTTTTCTCAAATCAACAACTTCGATTTCTTTGAGCGCGATTTTTCCTTCCTTCGGAAGCGCGTTGTCGGCGTAGATTTTCCACTTCAGCGTCAAATCGTTTGACTTAAAACCGGCAAAGTTTTCGTTCAGCGGAATGCGCCAGTGCATCGACATATTTCTAAGCAGCGGAAAATTCGATTTAAATTGCGGGTCGGCGTATTCCTGGTTGAGATTCGTCAGCCGGTGCCGGTAAAATCTGCCGCCGTCCTTGACGTTCAGTTTATTCTCGATAGTCTCCAAAATCGGGACGGGCGCGTCGAGAAAAACCGCGACATACTGCGCAAACGCCGAACCGTTATTTTGTGCCTGAACGACCAGATTTTGCGCGTCCGCCGTGATCTCGATCAAAAAATTGAGCGCGATATTCGGCGTTTGTTCGCGGAACATGACGTCGCGGATCTCATAATCTTCCATCGGCACGGCTTGAAAATTAAAGCGTTTGTAATAGCGGTGATCCGATGCCTGGTGCGCTGTGTTGCTCTGCGGAATTTCGATCACGAAGGCGACGTCCGATTCGCCCGAACTCAAATTCACCGAATGAATGACAATGCCGTCGATCCGCGGGCGAATCGCCTGAATGATCTGCTCGACCCATTCGCGCGGAAACGCGCGGCGGTCAACCGGCGTGAGGCGTTCGGGCAAATGACGTTTTTCGGGTTCGGCGTATTCCGCAATCCCGTAAACGATGA
>CADEFG010000917.1 GCA_902826505.1 uncultured Acidobacteriota bacterium | reverse complement strand
TCATTACAATCTGGAACGTCGGAAAATGTTTGAGCATTACTTTTAGTTCACTACCAATTTTTATTCTACCAACCGTTTCGTTCGCGCAGTTTCGTGATATGCGCCGTATGATGGCGGCAATGCCACGCATAGAGCGCGAGAAATTTTTCAACCGTCCATTCGCCCGAATCCGGATGCCGAAGTTTGCGCTGGAAATCTTCGTCCGTCAGCGAATCGAGCAGCGTCGCCCAGCGAAGATGGATGCCTTCGATTATTTTCAGCGATACATCGATCGGCAGACGGCTGTCGGCAAGTTCTGCCCAACGGTCTTCGAAATACGGACGAATCGTCGGATTTTCTTCCGTCATCGCGAGCTTGAAACGGCACAGCGAATTGATATGCGAATCGGCAACATGGTGAACGGTTTGGCGAACCGTCCAGCCCTCGGGACGATAGCACGTTTCGAGTTGTTCATCGTTTAAATCTTCAACCGCTGCCGCGATCTTTGCCGGCAGATCCTTGATCGTTTGAATCAATTCTTTCCGTAATTCTGCTGTAACTTCAATTTTCGGGTCAAACTCGCCGATCGGATAACGCAAATCCTCACTCATTACTGGTGTATTCTCCATAATAATTCTCAAACCTCGTAAATTCTTTCAAAAATGCTAATTTTACGGTGCCGGTCGGACCGTTTCGTTGTTTCGAAATCAAAAGCTCGGCAATGCCCGCATTTTCCTCGGTCGGTTTATAATAATCTTCCCGGTAAATAAACGCCACAACGTCGGCGTCTTGCTCAATGCTGTTGTGTAAAATAATGTTATTCGCTACGAAATTATGCAATTTCCCAACCGTTAGATCGAAAACTTCCGTTTCGCCGTCCGACTCAATCGAAACAATTTCATCCCAATAAATATCGCTTTTACAAATGTTTTTAAGAATTTTATTGTCAATAATATTTGCAATTCTTAGCGTTCTTTCACGACTTAGATTTTGTTTGTAAAGTGAAGTTCCTGAGTAACTAACATTAGTTCTTCGTGCTAATTCCCTTCCAGAAATTGATTTTTCTTTCATAGTCGGCAAGATGTAAGTTTGCCAAACCTCATTCGGAATCGAATCACGATTTGAATTCGCAATTGTCTTTTCGACAAACTCAGCAACCTTTTTCAGCGATGAAGTTTTATACTCACCAACAGCTTTTATTTTGTTAATAAATTTTTCAATTTCAATTTTACCACTGACAATTACTTGAAACTGCGGCAAACCTTTCTTGCCTTGCGGGATTTTGCGTAATCGCGCGTTAATGCCGATTCTTATAAGCAAAGTTTGCACGTCCCGGGACAATCTTTCACTACTCGAAGCGTAATAAATAGCCGGATGATGATTTGATTTCGAGCTCACCCAAATACACCCATCCGTCGCCCAAAGATGCCGCAGGAAAAGCGCGATGGCTTCGGCAGGTTGGCAAAAAACCTTTTCAGGGATAAATTTTTCGTGCGAGCGCAAGCCCCAAACGCCTAATTCATCGAGCCATTCAGCAACCGCACTTCGAACATTATGCGTGTGATGCCGCGTTGACGAAAGATAAACTTGAAACCAGGTTCGTTCCTTTTTGATTTTCGGCTTGACTTCTCCGCCGAAAACTTTTGTTGATAAATTGGCGACGATTTCGGCTAAATCTTTTTCGCAGGTCGTGTATTGGATCGAATGACGCGGCAAAGTGCAACCGTCACCGATCAGATGCGCGAGCAGCGCGAGTTCATTATCTGCCATTGTTTGCCTTGTCCCGCTTGGAATTTCACGCGGAATGGCAATTCGCTCACCGACCTTCAGCTCGTCAAGCCGTTGCCAACCGTTGAAACTGAAAAACTTATGATTCGCCGTTGCCCGAATTTCTCGACCGAGCCGCGTCCGAATTTTGAAAACCGCTTTTTTTCCCGTGCAGAAAGCATTTGTGACCAATCCCTTTTCAATTTCCCAGTTTTTTTC
>CADEFG010000916.1 GCA_902826505.1 uncultured Acidobacteriota bacterium | reverse complement strand
TCCGCGAGCATTACAAGATTCGCGACGAACGCGTTTTGGACGCGATGAATCGTCTGCCGCGCCATTTTTTCGTGCCCGAAGCCATCAAACATCAGGCTTATAAAGACAACGCGCTGCCGATCGCGTCAAAACAGACGATTTCGCAGCCGTTTATCGTCGCGCGGATGACCGAGCTTTTAGATCTCGCGCCAAATTCGAGAGTTCTGGAAATCGGTGCCGGTTCGGGTTATCAAACGGCGGTTCTGGCAAGCATTGCCGGGAAGATCTTTGCCATCGAACGGATTCCGAATCTTGCCAAAGACGCGCAGGAACGCTTGCAGAAACTCGGTTTTCACAACGTCACGCTGCGCTGTGCGGACGGGACGAACGGTTGGGAAGTTTATGCGCCGTTTGACGGGATTCTGGTCGCGGCGGGAAGTCCCGAACTGCCGCAGCCGCTGCTCGCGCAACTAAAGATCGGCGGAAAATTGGTGATCCCGATCGGAGCCGACCAGAAAACACAAAATCTGTTTCGCGTGACGCGCACCGCAGGCGGTTTTCAAACCGAAGATTTCGGGGCTTGTTCGTTTGTTCCGCTGATCGGCGAACACGGCTGGAAATAAGTGATTTTGCGTTTTACGATTTGCAATTTGCGATTGGAAACCTCAAAATCCGAAATCGAAATATGGATTCAATTATCGAGTTTTTATACCAGGTCAAAGAATTTCTCAACCCGAAAGTGATGATCGACACCTTGCTCGCCTGGCTTGGCGGTTATGTCTATTTCGGTTTGATCTTTATCATTTTCGCCGAAACCGGCTTGGCGATCGGATTTTTTCTGCCGGGCGATTCGCTGCTGGTCGTTGCCGGACTTTTTGCGGCGGCGGGCAAATTGAACCTCTGGATCATGCTTTTCACGCTGATAATTGCGGCAATTGTCGGCGACGCGGTCGGTTATTATTCAGGAAAAAAGGTCGGGCACGCGATTTTCACGCGTCCGAAATCGAGATTTTTCAACCCGAAACATCTCAAAAAAGCCCACGCATTTTATGAAAAACACGGCGGCAAAACGATCATCATCGCGCGTTTCGTCCCGATCGTCAGGACATTTGCCCCGATCGTCGCGGGCGCGGCGGATATGCGTTACCGCGATTTTGTTTTTTTCAATGTCATCGGCGGAATTTCGTGGGTTTCGAGTATGCTTTTCGCCGGTTATTTCCTCGGCGGGTTGGTCGAACAATTGGTGCAAAATTGGTTCGGAGTGCCGAATTTCAAACTCGAAGAGCATATTGACAAGGTCGTCATTGTCGTTGTTTTTCTCTCGATTCTGCCGATCATCATCGAATTTTTGAAAGCCCGTTACGGCAAAAAAGAAGAAGCGGGAACGGACGAAACTTCTGCCTAATTTTAGTCTTCAATTGTATTTGACTTAATGAGTTTGGTAGCTTAGAATCTAAAACTTGACTTAACGGGGCGTGGCTCAGCCTGGTAGAGCGCACGGTTCGGGACCGTGAGGTCGGATGTTCAAATCATCTCGCCCCGACCAATCAAAAAAAAGCGAACTGTGAAGTTCGCTTTTTTCTTTTGCGAGCAATCTTTATTAAAACAAAAAAAAGACACACGAAATCAAACCGTTTTTTATAGAGCGGTAGTTATCAGCCAAAAATTTCGTGATTATTCCGGGAAGAGTTTTAGCGGTCGAACTTCTTTACCATGAGAAAAAGAAAATCATTGTCAGGGTCGTCGTGACGATAAAAGCACCGGTCAACAACATGACGTTTGATGTATTCGATTTGGGCATTTCTTTTATCAGCATTTTTATTACCTCCAAAATTAGCTGAGAAGCAGATTTTAACGAATGTGGGACTTTGATAATACCTTTATTTGAAATTCTTTTCAATCTTTTTTTTCACGCCTTTCGCCGGGTTCCATTTTTTGAAACAATAAACACGATGAATAATTTTGCCGACCGCGTAAAAATTTGTCAGGCG
>CADEFG010000915.1 GCA_902826505.1 uncultured Acidobacteriota bacterium | reverse complement strand
TAACATTGATGAAAACCCGGATGCAAAGATGCATCTTGACGAGTTGAATGTGTGGGTTGAGAATTTGGAAGAAAAAATATTTGAATATTAGGTTATGGACGAAAAAGAAACACCGCCAAATAGATTTGAAGGCGAAATGACGCGAATGATCGAACTCGTAATTCTTAAACTTGGAGGACTCGAAACCAGATTTGATAATTTGGAAAAAGATGTGTCCGAAATTAAATCAGATGTTCGAGTCATTAAAGGTCAATTTAGCGATGTCGCAGTGATGGCGATTGGGGACAATAAAAGAATTACGAAATTAGAAGGCGAGGTTGCTGAATTACAAAGCGATATTCACTAAAAAATTTATGGCATCAGCATTAGCAACAGATTTTACGAATCAAGTTTTAGTATCGGACGAAGTGGCGGAATTTTCGCCCGAAGTAATCGCGGAAATGGAAGCGCATTTGGTGAAATATCCGGCGGATCGCAAGCGTTCGGCGCTCATTCCGCTTTTACTTTTAGTTATCCAGCGCGAACGCGGCTGGGTTGATAACGCGGGCGTCAATTTTCTGGCGAAGTTTCTCGGGTTAGAAGTGACGGACGTTTGGGAAACGGCGACGTTTTATTCAATGTTCAATCTGCGTCCGGTCGGGCGGCATCATTTGCAGATCTGCAAAACGCTCTCGTGCAAGATCATGGGCGAGCCGGAAATCACCGAACACGTCTGCCAGCGGCTCGGTATTCACGCGGGCGAAACGACCGAAGACGGCAAATTTACCGTGACTCTGGTAGAATGCTTGGGAAGTTGCGGCACTGCGCCGATGATGCAGATCGGTTTTGATTATCACGAGGATTTAACGGTTGAAAAGGTTGATAAAATTCTTGACTCGCTCGACTAGGCTGCAGTGCTAACTATAAAAATAACAGGAGTTAGCATGATGAAAAAAGTTTTTCTCGTTTTAGTTACGGTGTTCTTTGTCAATTTGGTTGCTTTTGCGCAGGAACGGTCGAACGCCTCGACCTATGGAAACAATGAAACGAAAGCCGTGTTGGCGACCGGCGATCTCGCTTCGATGGAAACGACCAAAGACGTGACGGAAGTTTTCTTTCTTGAATCGACGGTTTTGATGAACATCAAAGCCGATGAATATGTCGCAGCGTTCGGGATTCAGGGCGACGGCGAGACGAGCTTGAAAAGCGAACAGACGGTCGACACGAAAATCGACGCGTTCAAATCGAAACTGACGGCGCTCGGTCTGACCGAAACGTTTACGGATTTTATCAATCAGGCGCCGTATTACGAGTTTGACGCGACGAGCAAAACGGCGACCGAAAAATTGAAGGGTTATAAAACCGCGAAAAATCTGCTGATTCGTTTTAAAGACCGCAGTTTATTGCGCCAGATCACGAATGCAGCGAACGCCGTCGGAATTTACGATTTGATCAAGATCGATTTTGTGGTCAGCGATTTTTCGGGGATCAAAACGAAAATGATCAATGAGGCAATGAAGATCATCAAGACCAAAGAGCAGAATTATGCGAGTTTGGGAATCGCGATGAAAATCGTCGGCGTCGTCACGGAAAAGTTCAGAACCTTTGCGCCCGACGAGCTTTATCAGGATTACACGGCGTATGAAGCGGGCACGACGCAAGGCTATAAACGGGTCGTTCAAAAATCGAAAGCCTCGACTTCGTATTACAGCGGTTACGACGGCAAAGATTTTGATCTGACGATCAATCCGGGCACGCTCGAACCGAACGTTCAGGCGGTCATGTATTTACGGGTCAAATATTTACCGACCGTGACGCCGAAAACGGAAGGCAGCGAAGTAAAACCGAAGTAAGAAGATGCGCGCCTTTTTGGTTTGCACAATTTTAGTTTTTTGTTGTTTGGCAATCGGCTGTAAAGGTTGGGCGTTTAAGATACGAACTGAAAATATGTCTCCGACCTTAAAAGTCGGAGACACCTGTGTTGTTAATAA
>CADEFG010000914.1 GCA_902826505.1 uncultured Acidobacteriota bacterium | reverse complement strand
TCTCGCCCGTCGGATTCTTTGGAGTTTCAACTATTATATTTTTATCGTTATCTTTGTTTGCCGTCCCGTTGCGAAAGTCCCACGGTGCGGTCGGGTTATCGTTCTTCCATAACCCGAGCTTCTCGGATCTGGCGGTCTGTTCGGCTTGCGCATATTTCCGCCGCTCATCGGCGGTCTGCTCATAACCGTAGCGTTTGAAATACCACGCCATCCCAGCTTCGAGCTGCCGCAGTCCGACATCCTGCCCGTCGAGATAGACACTCCCGACAAAGCGG
This sequence comes from uncultured Acidobacteriota bacterium, assembly GCA_902826505.1. Taxonomy (GTDB): domain Bacteria; phylum Acidobacteriota; class Blastocatellia; order Pyrinomonadales; family Pyrinomonadaceae; genus JAFDVJ01. The sequence continues at coordinate 1,700 of CADEFG010000914.1, read as the reverse complement.
TCATACATGCCCTTTTTATGGAGAATGACGCGCACTTCTTTGCCTTCGACAAACTCGGTCAGCGATTTCCGCGACTTTTTGCCGTAGTCCTGACCGACTTCCGGCGCGTCGACGCCTTTGAGCCAGATCGAGAAGATCTTCCGGTCTTTGGTTTCGACGCTCAGAGTATCGCCGTCATAAACGAGGATCACCCGTCCTTCGATCAACGAAACCTTTTCGTCGGGCGTCGCCGACGGAATGACGACCGGGACTTTCTGTTTATCGGTCTGGGTCGAGGTCGGCGTCGAATCGGTCTGCGCGAAGGAAAGACCGGCAAAGCACCACAGGAGAGTAAATAAAAACACAAATTTTCTCAACATTAACTTTCTTACCTCCAGATTTAAGCGCCGGCAGCAGCGCCAAGTTTAAGGAAACCCGCGCGGTAACGCCGGCGGGATTTTTCAATTTACCAGTTAAAAAGTGAAATGAGTATAACACCGGGGTACAAAAGTTTAATGAGTTTTTTGAACGAAAGAAATGGCACAAAACGCCCATACAATGATTGAGTCGTCGATTCGGACAATAAAAATAAAACGTTTGAAAAAAAAGACAAAAAAGCGATCTTGATTTCTCCATATCGATTGGAATTAGTAATATCTCTTTAATAAGCCGCTATTTTTCCACATACCGGCTTTTTATTTTATATGTATCATCAGGTAAAAAGGGGACTCTATTTGAAATCTTTATCATTTTTAAGTCGGTTTGGTTTAAGGAAAATCGGGTCGCGTTTGTTCTTCATCGGCTTGTTTGTAATTGGCTGTTTTGTCCAATCATTTGCCTGGAACAAGCCCGGGCATATGACGACCGGGGCGATCGCTTATTTTGAACTGAAAGCCAATTCTCCGGACACGCTTAAAAAGGTCGTCGCTCTTCTCAAAGAGCTTCCGGATTACGAAACGCACTGGAAAACGATCGTCGCTGACCGCACGGCACAAGGCGACGACGAAGGGCTCGTCCTTTTTGCCTATGCCGCGCGCTGGGCGGACGACATCCGCGGCAACCCGGCGGAGCATCGCGGGCTCTGGCACTATATCAATTACCCGTTCAAACCGGATTCCGAACCCGGCTCGGTCAAAACCGTCGAGCCCGCCAACGACAATATCGAAAAAGCCTTTGAATATAATCTCGGCGTTTTGAAAGATCCGAAAAGATCCGACCCGGAGCGGGCGAAAGCGCTCTGCTGGATCTTTCATCTCGCGGGCGACGCGCACCAGCCGCTCCATACGGTTTCGCTGTTTTCAAGCGTTTTTAACACCGCCGAGGGCGACCGTGGCGGAACGCGATTTTTTGTCCGCGTGACGGAAACGAATGCGACCACGAATCTGCATTCGCTCTGGGACGGCGCCGTCATTGGAGCGGACAATTTCCAGTCGGTCAAAAACCGTGCGACAATCCTTCGTAATTTTTATAATCGGGCAAAATTAAAGCATCTGGACGAGCCGGATTTTAAGAAATGGATCGCCGAAAGTTTCGAGTTGGCAAAAGAGAAGGTTTATCTGAACGGCTTGCTAAAGGGCACTCAGGAGCAGACCAAAGTTGAAATTCTGCCGCCGGAATATGTCAACGAAATGAAAGCGGTTGCCGAACGGCGGGTGGCGATGGCGGGCTACCGGCTGGCGGATCTGTTAAAAATCAGTTTTTAGATTTTCGGTGCGAGGAAA
>CADEFG010000913.1 GCA_902826505.1 uncultured Acidobacteriota bacterium | reverse complement strand
TTCGCGAAGGCGGACGGACGGTCGGAGCCGGCACGGTTTCCGATATTGTTGAGTAAATTAAACGGTCTTTGGTTTTCGGTTATTGGTCTTTACTAAAACCGAAAACCAAAAACCAAAGACCAAAGACCAAAGATTTATGTTAAACGAAAAAATTCGCATCAAACTGAAAGCATACGACCACCGCGTTTTAGACCAGTCGACACAGGAAATTGTGGAAACTGCCAAACGCACTGGCGCACGGATTGCGGGACCGATTCCGCTTCCGACGATCAAAAACAAATGGACGGTTCTGCGTTCGCCGCACGTCGATAAAAAATCGCGCGAGCAGTTTGAGATCAGAACGCACAAACGTTTGATGGACATTCTCGACCCGACCGCTGAGACGGTTGATGCGTTGATGAAATTGGATTTACCTGCCGGCGTTGATGTTGAAATCAAAGCCTTCGGCAAAAGCTAGTCAGATTTTGGATTTTGGATTTTGGATTTGTGTTTTTACAAAGAAAGGACACGATTCAAACTTCAAATAATCCAAAATCCAAAATCTAAAATCTAAGAATATGATAAACGGTATCATCGGTAGAAAAGTTGGAATGACGCAGATCTTCGCTGAAGACGGTACGGTCACACCCGTAACCGTCATCAAGGCAGGACCTTGCGTTGTTGTTCAAACAAAAACGGCGAGCGGCAAAGACGGCTATAACGCGGTTCAGCTCGGACTTGTCGAAGACAATCCGATCAAGTTGAAAAATGTTTCAAAGCCCTTGCGCGGACATTTTGAAAAAACCGGCAGCGGCACACCGCCGACCCGTATTTTGAAGGAAATCCGGCTCGAAACGGAAGCGGATGTCAGTGTCGGCGATCAGGTGAAAGCCGATTTATTCGCGGACGGCGATAAAATTGAAGTGGTCGGCAAATCGAAAGGTCGCGGTTTCGCGGGCACGATCAAACGTCACAAATTTCATCGCGGACCCGAATCGCACGGTTCGATGTCGGTTCGCGCCCCGGGTTCGATCGGTCAATCGGCATATCCGTCGCGGGTCATCAAAGGCACGAAATCGTCGGGACATATGGGCGATGAACGCGTCACGGTCAAAGGCTTGACGGTCGCTAAAGTCGATGTCGAAAACAATATCATCATGGTTCGCGGCGCAGTTCCGGGAGCCAACGGAAGTTTGGTTGTAGTTAAGAAATCTAAAAGATAGTCCAATGTCCCAAGCCCAAAGTCCCAAGTCGAAATTGACTTGAGACTTGAGACTTGAGACTTGAGACTCGAACGGAGTGAGAATTATGCCTACCGTCAAGGTTCGCAATTTGAAGAACAAAGAAGTCGGTGAAGTAACGCTGGCAGATGCCGTTTTCGGCGTCGAGCTCAACGAATCGTTGATTCACACGGCAGTCAAAAATTATCTGGCAAATCGCCGGCAGGGAACTTCGGCGACGAAAACTCGCGGCAATGTTTCCGGTTCGGGACGCAAGCTGTGGAAACAGAAGGGAACGGGTCGGGCGCGAATCGCGTCGCTGCGTTCACCGCTCTGGAAAGGCGGCGGCAATGTTCACGGACCGCAGCCCAGAGACTGGTCATCGCTTTTGCCGAAGAAAATGCGGCGCGGCGCCTTGCGCTCGGCGCTTTCGGAAAGACTGCGTGAAGGAAACATCATCGTGATCGATGAAATCTCGTTCGCCAACCCGAAAACAAAAGAATTTTTAAGCGCACTGGCAACGCTCGGTCTGGCTGATGCGAAAAAACGCACGAAAACATTGATCGTCGATTCGCTCGATAACGCCAATCTCGTTTTGTCGTCGCGCAACGTTCAGAAAACGAAAGTGACGAACAGTTTCGGTTTGAACATCTACGATCTGATCTATCACGAAAAGCTCGTGCTTTCCAAGGCGGCGGTCGAAGAAATCACTCATTTGCTCGATCCGAAGCGCGAAAAAGGCGTTGAGGCGGAAGTTGTCGAAGCAAAAGTTGAAGCAAAAGCCG
>CADEFG010000912.1 GCA_902826505.1 uncultured Acidobacteriota bacterium | reverse complement strand
CCGCCCGCCCAACCGGCTGAATTAACCGCCCGCGCCGAACCCTGCGTCGTCCCCGAAGCCAGCGGGATCGCGACCATTCCGCCAGCCTGCGACCAGATGAACGGCAGTCCCGAGCCTTGATTCATCATACTCGAACCGACGACAAAACCGCTGTTGCTGACGGCGAAAGCGAGCGCGCCGTTAGCGCCGGAAAGCGCGCCGACCTCGAATGCCGAACTGCTGCCGATGTCATAGACGATCCCGACATTCCGGGCGGCATTGGTCGGATCGATGCCTTGTCCGACGATGCGTCCGGAATCATTGACCCCGAAGGCGGTCAGAAAAAAGCTTCCGTTCGAGGTTGTCTGCGTGATGACGGTGGCGTTGGCGCCATTGTAAATAACGGCGCGCTGCAAGCTGCCGCTATTGATCGAGCCGACCGCGACGCCCGAAGCGTTGATGTCGCTCGCATCGCCGAGCGTTTCACCGGCGGGCAGCGGAAGCTGCGAAACGACACCGTTTTGCCAGATCACGGGTAAACGGCTTGTCCCAAAAAGCGAAGCCGCGCAGGTGCCCGCGACCAAGCCGCTGCCGTTCGCGCCGTTCGAGACGCAAAAAGCGCGTCCCGCCAGATTCGGCAGTCCGACGATGCCGCCGCCGGAGGTCCACGAAAATGCCTGTGCGCCGCCGGTTCTGACCGATCGTCCGACCGCGATGCCGCCGGTCGAGACGCCGAATCCCTGCGAAGCGGTGTCGCCGGTTTGGACGATTCCGATGTCGAAAATTTGGTATTGCGGCGGGACGGGAAGCCCGTTTGTCCGGTTCGATTCGGGAACATTCTTCGCGGAACGCACCAAAGATTCGTTGCTGAATGTCGTTTGGCGCGACTGTGCTGACGCCGTGCCGGTAAAAACCGAACTTGCCGTCATGACGACACCGAGGAAAATTGCCGGAAAAACAAGGCGGTGCAAAATATTTGTTACTCGCTTCATAATTGACCTTTTTAATTGACCTTTTGAACAGACTCACTTTAATGCGGTTCAGACCTAAAGTCAAAGCCGTTGACGCGGTCGCTTCGGGATCGTGAATTTCGGCGCTCGCCGCGGATCGCCCGTTCTTTCGGGACGTTTCATAAAGATGAGTTTGTCCGCAGAAAATGTCCGCAAATCAAAAGGTGACGCCGAAGAATCGCCATTGCCGCTCTTGATAGCGCGTCCGGATCGAGTTGAACTGCTGTTGCGCTGGGGGTTAGATCCGAAAAATTCATTTGAGTTGGGTTATGATCGACCAAAAGAACTGATTTTTATTAACAATGGCGGGTTGGAAAGTTTCGCCGACCAGTTTTTTATCAACGCCTCTTTTTGGCGGCTCGTCGCGGTTTGTTGTGGAGGACAGGTTTTTTCCTGAACTCGTCTTAACCAAGAGCGGCTGAGTCTTTCAACATTTTGCGGTTATACTGGTCGCTAATGGCGAAGCGAAAGTATTTATTTCAAACAATCCGGTGTCTTTTGTTTTTTGTTTCGGCAGCGGCGGCGCAATCGCATTTTGATTCCTGGACAACGCAAGACGGTTTACCGCAGAACTATGTTCGATCGATCGCGAAAACTCAGGACGGCTATTTATGGTTCGGGACGGTCGAGGGATTGGTGCGCTTTGACGGCGTCAATTTTAAGACTTTCGATAATGTCAATACGAAAGAATTCAAACAATCCGCGATCTACGGTTTGCTGGCGGATCGTCGCGGAAATCTCTGGTTCACGTTGCCCGGCACCGGACTGATCAAACGCAGCAATAATAAATTTACCGTCTATACGAAAGAAGACGGCTTATTAAGTAACGATGTGATCAGCCTGTTCGAAGATCGGGACGGCGGGATCTGGGTCGGGACGGACGGCGGTGGATTGAGCATCTGGAAAGATGAAAAGTTTACCAATTTCAAACCGCAGGACGGTTTGCCCGAGGCTTCGGTATGGGCTTTTGCACAAGATGAGTCGGGCGCAATCTGGATC
>CADEFG010000911.1 GCA_902826505.1 uncultured Acidobacteriota bacterium | reverse complement strand
CAAATTTCTGGGAAACTTTTCCGCCCGTCCTGGTCGCGATTCCTTTTCTCTTTATCTGCGGATTTATGACCGTCTATTTTCTCGGACTGAAAGGTTTCTGCACCTACGCCTGTCCGTACGGCGGCTTTTTCAGTCTCGCCGACAAGGTCGCGCCCGGCAAGATCCGCGTCACCGACGCCTGCAATCAATGCGGACACTGCACCGCCGTCTGCACTTCGAACGTGCTCGTGCACGCCGAGGTCAAACAATACGGAATGGTCGTTGATCAAGGCTGTATGAAATGTATGGATTGCGTCAGCGTCTGTCCGAACGACGCGTTGTATTTCGGTTTCGGCAAACCGGCGATCGCCGTTAAGCAAACGATCAAGAAAAACTATTCACTCGGCTGGGGCGAAGAAATCGCCGGCGCGGTCATATTTTTGGCGAGTTTTTTAGCCGTCTGGGACGTTTACCAGCTCGTGCCGATGTTGATGGCGCTTGGCATTGCGACCGTCACGACGTTTCTCGCGCTTCGAACATGGCGATTATTCCGCGCCAAAGATCTGTCTTTTTATCGTTATAATCTGAAATCTTCGGGCGGAATTCAAAAAGCCGGCTGGTTATTTTTGAGCTTTGCATTCTTGTGGATCGGGCTCAATGCCCACAGCGGCTGGGTCGTCTATCACGAATTGGCGGGACGCCGCGCTTTTGAAAACATCCGAATTCCCGACGAGCTCGCGCTTGCCCGCACAAATCCCGCGCGCTGGCTGAGCGCAAGCGATCAACAGAACATCGCCGCGGGAAAAAAACATTTTCACACCGCGTTCGATTTCGGTTTATTCGTCAACAAAGAAGCTCTTTCAAAACTCGCGTGGGTCGAATATCTGTCGGGCGACAATGAACAAGCCGTCAATCTGCTCGGCAAAGCCGCCGCGTATCAGGAAGGGCAGGGCAAAGCCTTGAGCCTTTATTATCGCGGCGCGATCCTCAACCGGCTGGCGCGTTACGACCAAGCCTTAACGAGTCTCGATGGGGCTTTGGCGGAACGACCCGATCTGATTCTCGCGCTTGAAGAAAAAGGCGAATCGCTCTGGCAGCTTGGTCGGCGGCAGGAAGCCGTGGCGGTCTGGCAAGACGCCGTCCGGCGCAATGCGGGTCTGCCTTTAACGAATAATCTGCTTGCCGGCGCCGCCGCCTTGCAGGGCGAAGCGGAAGCGGTCGCCGCGTATGAAAAACAAGCCGACCAGTTCACGCCCGCCGATCCGCTGTTTCACTGGGTTCTCGGACTTCGTTTGCAAAACGTCGGAATGAACGAGATCGCCGAAAAACACTTCGGGCGCGCCATTCAACTTAATCCAGAATTCAAAAGAGCGCGGAATTGAAGCTCAAGCGACATTGTAAAGTCATCTGCTGAAGACCACGGCGAAGATCAGCCGAGCAGTAAAAATTACGATTGAACTATGAAACATTGATCGAAAACGGTTGATCCAAAGTTTCAGCGCGGAATCTCTTCATAGCATCACGAGGCAGGACTTTTTGCCACGACTGCCGGCGCAAAAAAAAATCTCCGGTTGCTGCCGAAAAATCTCAAGGCAAACTCTAAAATTCCCGATTTCTTGTCACAAAAGATAAATTCACGGTGTTTTATAGGTTGAAAGACATCAATCGTCGTCCGGTTTGAAATAAGTTAAAGAACGAGCGTTTAGAGCAGGATTTCGGCGTTCGTTCGGGTTTGAAAAAACTACTGACATCAAATCGGACAAATTTATTCATACAAAACAAATACATACTTTAAATGGTTCATGAAAAACATTTTAATAATTAGTTTTATTTTGCTTTTTGGCGGGCTGAATTCTGTTGCCCAAATTTCGACACCAACCCCGGCGTCAACCGGCGGAGCCGAGAATTCTTCGCCAAATCCGCCAATCCCGACTGCTTCCCCGAATTCAAACCAGTTAAAACCCGACAGCCCGCAATCGAAACGTGAACCGTCCAATTCGATTTATGTCGGAAAA
>CADEFG010000910.1 GCA_902826505.1 uncultured Acidobacteriota bacterium | reverse complement strand
AAAAAGCCAGCCCGCCGCGCGTCCCGATCCAGAGTTTGCCGTCACGCGCCGGCAGCAGCGCGATGACGGTCTCATCCGGTAAACCGTCTTTGACGCTGTAAACGGTCGCCGAATCGTGAAGATAGCGGCTCAATCCGCGACTGGTGCCGAACCACAACGCGCCGTCCGCCGTTTCGGTGATCGCTGAAAATTCCGTCCCTTTGGAAAACCCCGATTTTTCGGTAATCTCGACCGGTTTTTCGTTTTCCAGATAATAAAGATTTCCGATGTTGCCGAACCAGAACCGATTGCCGGAATCTTCAAAGAGCGATGTTATAAAAACCGTTTCCGGGCTGATCAAAAAGGTCTCGATCCTGCCGTTCGCGTATTTCACTAAATTGTTCGTCCAGATGCCCGCCCAGACAGTGCCTGCTTGATCGGTGAAAATCGGATAGACATTTTCTTGCCGCAAACCGTCCTTGCGCGAGAAAACCCGGATCGTCTGCGGGGCAATGCGGTGCAGTCCTTTTTCCGTTCCGACCCATAATCCGCCTTCGCGGTCGAAATTCAGATAACCGCTCGAATTTGTTGAAAGACCGTCGATTTCAATGATCGGTTTCAGGGCATCGGCGGGCACTTCCGCTGCGCTGACCGCCGCTTCGTCGATCCGGTAAATTCCTTTAAGATAAATCGAAAGCCACAAATTGCCCGCAGTGTCTTCGGTAAAATGGTTGACGGGTTGTTTCGGCAGCTGAATTTGCTGGACGCGATCGTCTTTGATCCTCAGAAGTGAATATTTATTGCCGAGCGTCTCAAAAAATCCCGTCCACAAATTTCCCTGACGGTCTTCGTAGGCGACCTCATAATCGGGGTTATTAAAAAAGCCGTTGAGCGGATAGGTTTTTAAATTCCCGTTTCTGAGCGAATAAAGACAATTGTTTCCGCTAAGCCAAAAACCGCCCGCGCGGTCGGTCAAAATAAGCGAACTGTCCGCGGGTAGGTTTTCGATGCGGAAAGGGACGAATTTCCCGTTTTGAAATTGATACGGGCGGCGCTCGATATTAAAGATGACGCCGCCCGCCGCGTCATCGAAAAACGGCGAACGCTTGCCGGGCGGAAGTACGCCGGGCGCGGCGGCGACGGTGAAAACGCCTTTTTCGTAATACAAAATTCCGCCGTCTTCCGTCTGAAACCACATTCTCCCGCTTTGATCCGCGAATGCCGCGCTCAAACGATTGGTCGTGATCGGCGGCGTGTTGCTCCGGTTAAAAATCTTAAAGCGATTGCCGTCGAACCGGACGATTCCGTCATTTGTCGTCAGCCACAGATATTCGTCGGGCGTTTGCGTTAATCCGGTGATCGAGTTTTGCGGCAGACCGTTATCGGTTGACCATGTATCGAGCCGGTACTGGGCATAAATATTTAAGATCGGGACAAAAAATATCAGCGCTCTGAAGATATTCAAAGTCAAAGCAGGCGGGCAGTTTAAAATTGTCTTTAATAAACTCAACGATTTGACCTGCCTTCGGTACTTTTCACCGGAAGTTTTAAAAGCCCGAAAAAATTTTATTTTACCGCAGTAAAATACCAATTCACACACCGGTAACACAACAAATTTTTATCTTCTTGAAAATAAAAATTTTACTTGATACAAATCTCGGGATTTCGACTTAAATTATTCTCCGCGTTCAACGCGCTTTGCCGCCAATATTTGGCGCCGGATTTTTGCAAAATGATCGGCGACCGATGTCAAAACACCTTCGTTTTACGCGGGTTTTAGGCTTTTTTTGGCATTAATATATTTGACTCAGCCGCGTGAGCGGCAAAAAGAAAGTAGCCAGACGTGAAAGGTCTGGTAATTTTCAAATCAAAATCGCGGATTGCAGATGCGCCAGAGATTTCTGCGGCGCATCTGCAATCCGCGATTTCGTCATTCGCTGTCCAGACGTTTCACGTCTGGCTACTTTCTTAAGTGCGCTTTCAGCGCCAATTTTCGCAATCAACTGTTTCAAATATATTAATGCCA
>CADEFG010000909.1 GCA_902826505.1 uncultured Acidobacteriota bacterium | reverse complement strand
CGCCGTCAAAAAGAGCGTGTCTTTCCGGTCGATCGTTTTGCGTTCTTTGGCTTGCAGCAGAAAAGCGCCGACATTCTGCCCGTTCGAAGTGATCTTGTATTCGAGCGTTTCGCCTAACGCAAACGGCAAATTCGCCGACAGCGGCTGATTGTCCAAACTCGGGGTCGGGCTCGGTCTCGGGGTCGGCGTTTGGATCGGCGTCGGCGTCGGCGCCGGGGTCGGCGTTGTGTCCGGTTCGGGGTCAATATTTTGGATGCTGGCGAGGTTTGCGCGAAACTCGCCTTTGGAAGTTTTGAAACGAATCAGCACGGGAAGTTTCTGTTCATCGGTGCTGAAATTGACGCGAAAATCTTTTAATCCCTTTTCGGTAAAATATTCGCTCTGGATGGTTGAAACGATTGTCTCAAAATCTCCAGCGCCCGATTTGACCTTTTCGCTGACCGAGGTTTGCGCATTGACCGAATAAATCTTTTCGTCTTCCTGCAAAAGAAAACTGCCGATTCCGCCCGCCGTTCTGATCCGGTAGATCAAGGTCAACAAGTCGAAATTCGGCGTCGGCGCGGCGAGAAAATTGCTGTTCGTTTCTTTGGGCTGGACGCCGGCGTTGGAAGATTTGCGAATATAGAGCGGCAACCCGCTGTCGGCGGCGGCAAAGGTAACCCGCGATTCATCTATAAGATAAAATGCCGCACTGACAATATCGTTGGTCTTGAATTTCGAATGCAGCTCGATCGCGTCCTTTTCGGCTAATTTTCCGCGTGAAACAACATAAATTTCGGCAAAACCGGCATTTTTAAAACGCTCGAACGAAACATCATAAGTCAGTTTTTCGCCGATCCGAAAATTTGTCGCCGGAAGATTTTCCGCAGTTTGGGCGGAAACGCCTTTGAGCATAAAAAACGCACTCGCGCCGAGCAGAACTGCCAGCACAAATCGCGTAAAGTTTCTTAAAAACGTCGATTGATTTTTGAGGTTTGAAGTTTGAAGTTGTGTTAATTTCATTAAAAAATCTTTCGTTTATTCGGTTTCGATCTCTTCTAAAATTCTTTTGAAAGCGGCAAGTTTGTCGTCCTGCGCGGTAATCGGTCTGCCGATGACGAGATAATCCGCGCCCTGTCGGACGGCTTCCTTCGGTGTCATTACACGTTTCTGATCGTCATTCGTTGCAAAAGTTGGACGAATTCCGGGCGTCACGATCAAAAAATCTTTACTTTCAATATTTCGGCGAATCGCTTCGATTTCGAGCGGTGAAGCAACGACGCCGTCCAAACCACATTTTGCCGTAAGCCGTGCCAGATTTACAACCTCTGGTTCGATTTCTTTTTCGATCCCGACCTCGCGCAAAGTTTCCCGATTCGAACTCGTGAGAACCGTCACGCCGATTATTTTCGGCTGTTCGAGCTTTTCCTTCGCGCAAGCTTCCCGCACATTTTCGACCGTCCGGCGCATCATTTCGCCGCCGCCGAGCGCGTGCAGATTGAACATCCAAACTCCCAAACGCGCGACTTCGACCGCCGCTTTAGCCACTGTATTTGGAATATCGTGAAACTTGACGTCGAGAAAAAGCTTGATATTTTTATCTACGATTTCACGCACAAAAGATGCGCCGGCGGCAGTAAAAAGTTGCAAACCGATTTTGAACGCACCGACTTCCCCGGAAATTTCGTCAATTATTTTCCGCGCTTCGGCGGCGGTTTCAACATCGAGCGCGACGATGATTTGGTCTTTGGCTTTTGGTCTTTGGTTTTTGGTTTTTGAAACTTGCATTTCTAAAAAGATTAAAGATTTCCGGTGCTACCGGACAGCAGTTTGACTTTCTATCTCCTTCAAATTTCGCGGCACGCGTTTGCGCCAAACATCTATTATCTCAGGTTTTCCCCGCAAAATCCGCAACATCAGATCGATTTCTGCGGGCGAAAAATAGTTGCGTTTTTTGGCTTTCAGATTTTTTGCCGGAATGTTTTCGTAAAGCCATTCGCGATAAGACTTTAAGCCTACACCGTAACC
>CADEFG010000908.1 GCA_902826505.1 uncultured Acidobacteriota bacterium | reverse complement strand
CTCGTTTTCGATCAGACGGTCGCGACCGGCGGCGCGTTTGACGAACTGACCGAAACGCGCATTGATCTGAGCGCGGCTTTGCAAAACGGCTTCGGTCAAGTAGTGATTTTTGCGGAACCGGATTTCAAACCGGCGAAAGAAGATTACCGGTACAGCAACGAAAATCAAACGATCTACAAATGGATCCAAGTGACGAATATCGGTCTCGACGCATTTGTCGACAACGAAAATATCTTCTCGCTCGCGACCGATTTGAAGACCGGAAAACCGCTCGCCGACACACGAATTTCGCTTTTCGGAAATTCGGCGGAAACGTCCACCGATGAAAACGGTCTGGCAAATCTGGCATTGCCGGAAAATATCAAATACGACGGTTTGCTCGTCGCCGAATCGGGTGCGGATACGGCACTGCTGCCTGAAAAACTGGAGATCAATTTGAGTTCCAACTGGTATAAGAAAAAATCTTACGGCTTTTCGCGCTGGAGCGTTTTCGATGATCGCGGAATGTATCGCCCGAAGGAAGAAGTCGAGATTAAAGGCTACGTGCGCGCCGTCACGGGCGGCAAATTCAGTGATATTGCGGAGTTCACGGAAACGGACAAAACCGTTTATTACAAAGTCAGAGACGCGCGCAATAACGAAATTTCCAAAGGTCAAACCAAAATCAATAACTTCGGCGCGTTCGATCTGCGATTCAAACTGCCGGACAATCTTAATTTGGGTAACGCCTCGGTTTCATTCGGTTTCAATGAGAAAGCCGAAGATTTTTCGCATCAGTTTCAGGTGCAGGAATTTCGCCGTCCCGAATATGAAGTTACCGTCAAAGCGACGACCGCCGCGCCGTATTTTGTCGGCGAATCGGTCGCGCTCGAAACAGAGGCAAAATATTATTCCGGCGGATTTTTGATAAACGCGCCGACCGATTGGGCGATTTACGCCAGTCAAACGAAATACACGCCGCCGAACCGCGACGATTTCAACTTCGGTTCGTTCGAGCGTTGGTGGATGAATTATTACGACGGCGGCTACGGCTATCGAAATTATGCATCGCCGTCATCACAAAATTTTTCAGGCGTGACGGGCGCAGACGGCAAACATCGCGTCAATGTTGATTTTGTCGCGGCTGATCCGGCGCGTCCATACACGCTGACCGCAAACGCGAAGGTCCAGGACGTGAACCGCCAGACGATTGCCGATTCGACCGCGCTGCTCGTGCATCCGTCCGCGCTTTATGACGGTGTGCGAACGCCGCGAGCCTTTGTGCGCGGCGGCGATGCGTTCAAAATCGAAACGATCACGACCGACCTTGACGGCAGAGCGGTTGCCGACCGCAAAGTTACCGTCGAAGCCGTTTTGAGAGATTGGCGGCGCGTCGGAGGCTATTGGCAAAACATCGAACTCGACCGGCAAAAGTGCGAAATTAGCTCGACCGAAACCGTCGCCGCGTGTGATCTGACGGCAAAGGAAGGCGGCGTTTATTCGATTTCGGCAACCGTTCTGGACGACCGCGAACGTCCGAACGAAAGCGCAACCGAGCTTTGGGTCGAAGGCGCACAGACCGAGCCAAAACTCAGCATCGAAAAGGAAAACGCGCTGCTGATTCCCGATAAAAAGGAATATGCCCTCGGTGAAACGGCGGAAATTCTGGTTAGTTCGCCGTTCGTTCCGGCGGAAGGCGTTCTCACTCTGCGGCGCAACGGCATCGTCAAAACCGAGCGTTTTACGATGAACGGATCTTCAAAGATTTTGCGCGTGCCGATCGAGGAAAAATATCTGCCGAACATTCACGCACAAATTGATTTAACCGGTGCGGCTGAACGCACGAACGACAAAAACGAAGTTGATAAAACTTTGCCGACGCGTCCGGCGTTTGCGAGCGGCGCACTAAACTTAAAAATTTCGCTTGATTCGCGCCGCCTTAATATCACGGCTGAACCGACGGAAAAAACGCTCGAACCGGGAGCGCAAGCCGCCGTTAATGTTGAAGTCAAAAGTAATTCGGGCTCGCCGGTCGCC
>CADEFG010000907.1 GCA_902826505.1 uncultured Acidobacteriota bacterium | reverse complement strand
TCAATGCCAGCAGATTCGTCTGAAAGGCGATCTCTTCGATCGTTTTGACGATCTTTGCCGTCGAATCGGATGATGCTTTGATCTTTTCGACCGCTTCGGAGAGTTTTTTCATGCTCTTCATTCCTTTTTCAGCGGTTTGACGCGCATCTTCCGAAAGCGAACGCGCTTCTTTCGAATTTGTTTCGTTCTGCCTCGTCATCGAGGAAATTTCCTGGATGTTGCTCGAAACCTCTTCCAATGTCGAAGCTTGTTCCGATGCGCTTTGCGCGAGCGATTGACTGCCCGCGCTGATCTGCGCGGCGGCGGAAGCGACCTGTTCGGAGCTGACGGCGATCTGTTTGAAACCGTCGTCGAGATTTCCGGCGACGAGATTGACGGAAGCCTTCATCTTGGCGAAATCGCCTTTATAATCGCCTTTGACCTGGGCGGTCAAATCCTTTGCCGCGATCTTTTCGAGCACGTTGGCGGCTTCGTTGATCGGCGATGTGACGGAATCGAGCATTTGATTGATGCCGCCGACGAGCTCAGAATACGCGCCTTGAAATTTCGCTTGATCTCCGCGTTTGCTTAAATCACCATTTTGCGCGGCTTCGATCAATTTCTGGGTTTCGCCGACCAGACTTTCCAAAGATTTAATCGTCTGCGCAACGTTTTTCGCCAGCACATCCTGATCCGAACGCATCGTGATCTGTTTTCTCAGATCGCCTTTGCCGAGCGATTCGACCGCGCCGGCGACGGTTTTGATGTAAAGGATCAGCTCGCGGAAGGAATCAGCCAGCACGCCGATTTCGTCCTTGGATTGATGTTCGATTCTTTGTTCGACATCGCCGGTCGCGATTTTACGCGCGGCATCGACCATTTCCTTGATCGGATTCATCAAAGACCTGGCGAAAAATAGAAAAGCGACGCCGACCAATACCGAGCTTAAAAGTATCGTGATGATAAGATTTCTGTAAGCGGCGGCACCGACCTGATCGCCTTCTTCGACAATAATTTCAACGTCTTTCGTCAGTTCTTCTTTGGTTTTGTCGAAGGTCGAGTCAACTTCATCAAAAAAACTCTGGTGGGAAACGAGTTTTTGATGCGCTTCAGCAAATTTGCCCGAAACCGCCGTATTTTTGACATCCTCGGTTTTCTTAATGTATTCATCAATTTTCGTGCGCAGATTTACTACGATTGCCGCTTCTTCTTTCCCGAGTTCCAGTTCCGTCAGCTTATCGTAAGAAGCGTTGAGTTCCTTGACCGCTTGATCGAATTCCCGAACATTGTCCTTTAAAGTCGCCTGATCGTTATTGGTCGAAGCGATAATCGATTCGAGTGCTGTCATATGAAGCTCGTCGTGATGCATATCGACATCGTCGAGAAAGCTTTGCGCGTTCATCTGAACCGTGCCCAGATTATCTTTGTAAAAATCGAGTTGATTGATGACCCTGAACGATACGAAACTAATGATTATCATCGATGTTATCACGATCCCGCTGAGGATGATCATTTTTTTTGCGATTGATAAATCCTTAAAACTAAACATTTTATCTCCTAAAAATTAAAGCTGTAACAATTAATGCAATTCTTTTCGTCGGGGCGAAAAGAACAAATCCGAAAATGCCGGATCGAAAATATTTCTCCTGAAAATCTGCCGTGTGCGATTAAAAGAAATGACCGTAGGAAACCGCGAGCCAATTGTTGCCGCGCCCCGTGTTGCCGAAATTATAACCGGCGTAGATGACGTCCTTTTTCGAAGCCGGAATGCTCAAACCGGCGGCTGCATAACCGAACCGATTGTTGCCGCTCGTCCAGTCGGCGAAAAAGCTGATCTTTTTGTAAACGGTTTGTTCATAACCGACCATCAAGCCTTTCCGGTTGCCGCTTTCGGCTTTTGCGCCGGCGACTGTGTAAAGACCGCCCGTTAAACGAAAACCTTTGGCGAAGTCGAACGTTTTACTGACGTTGGCGTAAACGAACGCCGACGGTCGGCTGCCTTTTTCGTCCCTGGCTGGAATAAAGGCGAGCGCGCCG
>CADEFG010000906.1 GCA_902826505.1 uncultured Acidobacteriota bacterium | reverse complement strand
TATATTCCGTAGCAGAGCTACGGGGAATTACACCTATTACGAATCGATTAAATAAAAGGTTGTCATCAACGCATTTTTTCAATACAATAAACACATAAAATAAAAACACTTAAACGATTCTTCAAATTTAATTTAAGCGAGGGTAAAGGGTTCACATGAGCAATCGTGGAAAGAAAATTGTTTTAGCGGCAAGCACGTCGGAATCTTCCGAATATCTCCGAAGCACCTGGCGGCAGATGCTTCTCGGCACTCTGCCCGCCAAATATTCGCGTTTCCCATATTATATGGTTGATATTTCGTGGAAAAACGAAAAGCACGACGACGGGCAAGCGGTCGCCGTGCCGAACGGTTTGCGCGTTGTCGAATCAATTTTGTTAGAGAAATTCTCGTCCGACGACATCGCCGTTTGCTATCCGGACGAGCTCGATTTATTTATCGGCGAAGATACGCGCGTGGTCGGCATTCACGCCCATAATCCGCTCGGGATTACTTTTGCGACCGACGTTTACGCGCATTTTTACGGCGCCGATGTCGAGCCGATCAACGCGGCGGAATTTAAGCGTCTGATCACTCACGAAGCGATTAAAAAACATAAAAATCATTTGCAGGTGATCGTCGGCGGTCCGGGTTCGTGGCAGATCGAGAAAAAGAATTTGCAGGACGAATGGCAGATCGACTGTATCGTTGACGGCGAAGCGGAAGATTTTATTTTAGATCTGTTTGAACGCGCTGTCCGGGGAGAATCTCTGCCGCGTCATATTGACGGCAAATCGCCGAGTATGGATGCGATTCCGACGACCAAAAACCGTTCGACCTTCGGCGTCGTCGAAGTCACGCGCGGCTGCGGTCGCGGCTGTCAATTTTGTTCGATTGCTTTGCGAAAGGGGCGAAGTCTGCCGCTCGAACATATTTTGGAAAACGTCCGGATTCAGGTCGAAAACGGCGCCGACACGATTATGCTGACGACCGAAGACATTTTTCTTTACGAGCAAGGTCCGAAATTCGATACGAATGTTCCGGCGCTCAAAAAATTGTTTGAATCGGTCGCGGCGGTTCCGGGCGTCAAACACGTCGTTCAATCGCACGGGACGATCGCGCCGATCGTCCGCAACCCGGAAGTGATCGAAGCGCTTTCGCCCGTCGCCGTCAATATGTCGACGCACACGCATCACGCTTCGACGCATCCCGAAAATCGTTACGCGAGTCTTTTTATCGGGCTTGAAACCGGAAGTCCGCGCCTTTTCAATCAATATATGAAGGGCAAAGCCTACCCGTATAAAGCCGAGCAATGGGGCGACGTGATCTTAAAAGGAATGCAGATTATGAACAACCATAACTGGTTTCCGTTCTGCACCTGGATTGTCGGTCTTCCGGGCGAAACCGAAGAAGATACAAAAAAATCGCTCGATCTACTGCACGCCTTGCGCGGCTCGAAATGGGTGATTATTCCGACGCTGTTCGTTTCCCTGGACGAAACCAGAATGGGCGGCAACGACAGCGCCCAGCTTTATAATCTGACCGAATTGCAGTGGGAATTTTTCTTTACCTGCTGGCGTTACAATTTGGATTTCTACCGCGACGACGCGAGTTTTCACCGTAAATTCAACCTCGGCGTGCCGATCTACTATTATCTGCTCGGTCGCCGGATGTTCGGCAAGCAGATGAAATATCCGATTATGCGGCTCGCGCATTTCCCCGAAAAAATCTTAAGTCGCCGTCTGTATTTGGATTTGCGCAAAGAGAGCCCGCTCAAAGTGCCCGATTCGGTCGAAATTCCGCAGCCGAAAGCGCGTCCGGCGATTCCTGAATTAGAACTGGTTTGATTGAAATTTATATTATTTAATTAGAAATGACTCGCCGCGCGTCGAAGTTATGTTTCATCAATTTCAAGTAAACGACAATTTAACTTTTTCGCTAAACCTTCGCCGCCCCAGTTCATAACGCAGTCGTGATTCCAGCGGAAAAACGGTTTGGCGACGGGCGCCAGAAAGTTCATCCAAGATTTTGTCGTGCGCAC
>CADEFG010000905.1 GCA_902826505.1 uncultured Acidobacteriota bacterium | reverse complement strand
GCGCTGACGGCAGAAAAAAAAGGATATTGGACGATTTGAATGACCCAAATCACACCCGTCAGAAAAAGCTTCGAAAAGATTTGCAGAATTAAGAGTATTATTTCCATAAAAAAAAGAGAACCGCTGCTGACTACCCCCAACCAGCAACAATTCTCTTTCTCCGCGGTTTACCCGCCACGGCTTGTTAATACGTTTAGTTTGCCGGAATCAAAACCGTGTCGATCACGTGAATCACGCCGTTGCTCGCTTTGATGTCGGTTTTGACGACGTTTGCGCTGTTGACCTTGACGCCGTTCGACGTGTCAACTTTGAGCATTCCGCCCTGCACGGTTTTGACGTCTTTGCCGTTGAGTTTGACCACTTTTTTGGCTTCGACCTGCCCGCTGACGACGTGATAAAGCAAAATCGCCTTCAGTTTTTCCTTGTTTTCAGGCTTGAGCAAATCTTCGACCGTTCCCGCCGGAAGTTTGGCAAAGGCTTCGTCCGTCGGCGCGAAAACCGTAAATTTGCCCTTTCCTTTGAGCGTCTCGATCAACCCGGCAGCTTTCAGCGCAGCCGCCAAAGTGTTGAATTGTCCCGCCGCAACCGCCGTATCAACAATGTCCTTCGGCTCATTTTTCATTTCCTGCGCCGAAATATTCTGCACCGCGAGAAACAAAAATGCCGCCGCGATCACCGTAAAAAATCCCTTCAAATATTTTTTCATCATAAATTTCCTGCCCTTTCTTTAAATTTCGCCTCAAACCTATGAGCGGTTTGGGCGATTTCTATATTACAAACCGCTCATAGGTTTGTCAACTGTTCTTTCGACAAATCAGCAATTTTTAGATTTCTTGATTTTCAGCGCTTTGCGTTTGAGCGGTTTGAGCGTTTTAGATATAATATATTTTATCTCTTAAAAAGAGCTCAGAATTATTCCGGCGATGAATTCTTAAAATTTTCGGATAAATAACTTACAATCAAAATGCGAATGGCAGAGCAAAATTATTTAACAACCAAAGAAGTCGCCCGTTTGTGCCGTGTCAGCGACGCGACCGTCAAGCGTTGGGAAGACGCCGGATTTTTGAAATCCGAACGCACCAGCGGCAAACACCGCCGTTTTCGCGCCGAAGAGATCGCCCGTTTTCAGCGCGAACAAGGGCTCGGTCAAAAGACCTGTCACGGCGACCAGTCGGTTTTTAATTCGGTTGCGCGGCGCAGATCGAAAACCGATCAAAACTCTTCGCTTTTCGATCTGCTGATTGCGGGTTGTGAAGAAGATACGGCAAATTTTATGATCGGCGCCTTTTTGCAAGGCACCGGTTTGACGGAAATCTTTGACGATTTGATAAGTCCGGCAATGCGGCGCGTCGGCGAATTATGGTATCGCGGCGAATTGAGCGTCGCGCAGGAACATCTCGCGACGCGCGCGGCGCATTACGCCGTCCATAAACTGCGAACCTCGCTGCCTTTGCCCGAAATGACCGAGAAAATGGCTTTCTGCGCGGCTTTTGAAGGCGATCTGCACGAACTGCCGACGTATTTGTCGCAATTGACGATCGAGAACGAAGGTTGGGAAGTGATGAATTTCGGCGCCAACACGCCGCTTTTTTCGCTCAACGAGGAAATTTTGCAATATTCGCCAAACGCGGTCTGTCTGTCGGCAACCTATCTCGTCGAGCTCGAACGGCTTTCCCGCGATTACAAGGAATTTCGGGAAACGGCGGTGCGGCTCAAAATCCCGATCATTTTGGGCGGCAAAATATTCGACGACGACCACATCCGCCGCCGCTTTCCGGCTGAACTCTACGCCGAATCCTTTTCGGAAGTCGCAAATTTTATTGAGCGATTAGCGGAATGAGGACGATTTTGGATTGGTTTGTTGGTGAAATTCTTTCCTTAAAAAAAGTAGAGCCGGAAATAACGATAATTTTTAAAAACAAAGACGGGCAAATACTTATCGAAAATGATTAAATACTCCGTTTTTAAGTTTGTTAAGTTTCCAAACTTGGCGCCTGAGCGGCTTGGCGGGAAATTAACT
>CADEFG010000904.1 GCA_902826505.1 uncultured Acidobacteriota bacterium | reverse complement strand
CATTCCGGCAGCCATCGGTGTCGCTAAACCGGCGGCATTACCATGCAGGCGATTCGATAAGCCGTGGGTTGTCTCGTGAACCAGCACGTGCGCATCGAGCGAGCCGTCGCGGTTCGGGGTCGTGATGTTCCAGAGATACATTTGCATTCGCGGACGCGCGCCGTCCGCCGGAGTCGCAAAATTGGCATTATTAAAGCCTGACAAATCTTGAATCTCCGCCGAAATGCGGTCGCCTTCCGATCCGCCGCGCCCGAAATTAAAATGCTGGAAATTGTTTGCCTGTTCGGTAAACCCGAGCAGATACATTTCGTCGTGCCAGCGGTTGATGGTATAAAAAGCGTTGGTGACCGAGCCTTTTTGAAATTCCGCCCCAAGCGGGTCGTCGCCGGGCGGCGGATTTCCGGGCGGCGGATTATAGTTAAAGTTAAAAACGCGCGTCGGATTACCCGTCACGGGCGCATCGACGCCGTTTGGCGGAACCCGGTCAACACCGGCTTCGACGGCGTTTCCGTCCGTAATATTGTCGCTCTGGTTCGGCATTCCCGAAAGACCGTTATCGGGAATCCAGCCGAGATTATTAAAGGTATACGGCGGTTCGTTGCCGACCAGTGTAAAGCTTTGCCGCGCGATCAGCGGCGGCTGCGGGCAATCATCCGGCGTCGCGCAGCTCGGCGTCAGCGGAGTCGGGCTGTCCGCCGTTTTGAGCAGACTCGCCTGATTGCCGTAAACCGAAAAAGTCGCCGTCCGGTTTTGGTTTTCGGTAATGTTCTTGCGCCACAAAAGCGCACCGGTCGGGGCATCGACGATCACATAAAAGGCTTCGCTTTCCGTCCATAAAAGAACGCGCCAGGCTGGACGCGCAACGCCGGGTTCGACCGGAAAAGACATTTTTTCGGCGGTTGTTTGACCATTGAACCGTCCGCGCCCGAATGTTATTTTCAAATCGTTCGACGCGGAATTTACCGTTTTTACGTCCGATTCGTCTGCCGCGACGCCGATGTGCGCTGCCGCCGCCAGAACGGCTTCGCCCGCGTTTCCGAAATCCGCGCTTAAATTTTCATCATCGAGATTCGGCGCGAGATTATTGATAATGCGAACGATCTCGCCGCGCGCGGTCAAACCGGCTTTGACTTCGCCGCGAAAAACCGGCACGCCATTTATTTTTTGCGCGAAATGAACGAACGACAAAACACCGTTCGGATTCGTGTAATCGGCTGATTTTTCGAGCGCCGCGAGCTGCGCGGCAGTAATGCCGAAAAGCGCGGAGTTTTGCTTGAGGAAATCTTCCAGAATCCGGGCGCTTTTTTTGCCGGAAGGCGCGGTCAGAAAACCGGCTTTGATGCCGTAATCGGGTGAGATAACTTCGGGAATCCGCAAATCCTCATTATATTCGATCTTCAGATTTTGCTGCCCGGCGCGCAATCTTTCGGCGGCGGCGCGCGAATTTTTTCGGGCATCGGAAATCTGTAAAACGCTTTTGCCCGATTCGGCGACGAATTTTTCGACCGCAGTTTGCGCCGGTAAGGTTTTGGCGGCGCGGATGTCGTAGTTTTCGAGTTTTTCCCGCTCCGCCGTATTTTGTTCGGCTGATTCGGCTGCCGGCGCAAATTGCCAGCCTAAGATTAAAACGGCGAAAAAGAAAAGGATAGGGATGGAGAGAACGGTTTTTAAGAAATCAACTGTTAGTTTCATACAAAACTCCCCGGGGCGAAACTGTCTCGCTGACTGAATTATTTAATATTCATCTTATTTCTAAGTAAAAGTTTACTGAAATAATTTTCGAACGACTTATTTTTCTTGATGAGAAAAATCTCGACGGTTGTAATTTACAGCCATATTAACAGCAAATTTAATTTCCTGCCAATTAAACACAAGGCTTTGACGCCAATGACGTTTTCGCGTCACGTCAAACAAAAAGGTCTTCTAATGAAAAATTTATTTTATATTACCGAGATTCTGCTTCTTAAACAATCTTTAATTAACCATTGGTGCTAGTGAAATCATAAGCTGAATTCAGCTAACGAAAGAT
>CADEFG010000903.1 GCA_902826505.1 uncultured Acidobacteriota bacterium | reverse complement strand
CGGAATTAAGGGCGTGATCGATATTCTAATACAGCGCCGAACGCCGGACGACGATGAGCGGGAGATTCTGGCGAGCGTCTGCCACGAAATCGAGCGCATCGATGAAACCGTTCGCTCTTTATTGAATCAAGCCCGACCGAAGCCTCTGGAATTAAAACCCGCCTCGCTGACCGAAACGATTCGCCGTTCCGTACAGTTCGCGTTTCACCAGAATAACGTCCATAATCCGGGCGGTGGAAAAACTATTATCGAAATGGATCTACCAGACGAAGAATTAGTGCTGCCGCACGATTCTTCACGGCTCGAAGATGCCGTTTTGAATCTGATTCTTAACGCGATCGCGGCGACCGCTGATAAAATCAACGGCAAAATTATGGTGCGTCTTTTCAAACTCGAACCAAATGACGAAGACGAAGAAGTGTTGATCGAGGTCAGCGATAACGGACGCGGGATCAGCGAGCATAACCTGAAGGAAATTTTTGCGCCCTTCTACACGACGACCAAAGGAGGAACCGGTTTAGGATTAGCGGCGGTCAAACGTATTGCCCGCGCACACGGCGGCAGTTGCGAAGTTAGTTCGATGGTCGGTCAGGGCTCAACCTTTACGATTAATTTACCCGTCAACCAATTGGACGATTTACCCGGTTTTTAGACGGAAACGGGAGATTTTACCCACACACACAAAGCCGAATTTCACGATTTTCCATATTTCATCGCTTTTTTATTTTGGCATAAAGATTGCCCCACCAAAAGCAAAGGAGTAATAAAACCGCTCTGACCATTTTTTTTATGACGAGGGAAATTAAAATCATTCTCTGTCCCATAGATTTGTCGGCTGAAAGTGAAGGCGCACTGAGAAATGCAAAAGCTTTTGCCCAAATTTTTCAAGCAAAACTTATCATTTGTCACTGCGCTTCAGAACTGCCAGAAAATTCAAAAAAGACGCGGGAGTTGGATAAATTTGTAAAAAACACGATCGATTATTTGGTTTCCGGCGTAGCCGAAGCCGCAAAAATCGAATGGGGATCGATTATCGTCGAAAACGATAAAGCGGCGCTCGGGATTATCGAAGCCGCACAGTGCCGGCAGGCGGATTTAATAATTATCAATTTAACCCATCATCCGTGGCTGCATGCCCTTCTCGGTTCGGTTGCCGAAGACGTTTGCCGTTTAGCGCCGTGTCCGGTTCTGGTCGTTCAACCGCAAAAGTCGCGAATGGAAGAAATCTCAATAAATCGAATTTTAGCGGCACATGATTTTTCGGATTATTCGGAACTGGCTTTACAAAATGCCTTGGCTCTCGCTCTGAAATTCAATGCTGAGCTTCATCTGCTTCACGTAATCAATGAAGAACCCGAACTCAACGTGTCCGACCTGATGGTCAATAACCTTTATCATCAAACAAAGCAACGGCTCAAAAAAGCTGTGTTCATCGAAAATCAAAAGTACTCTAAAATAATTACTTCGATTCGCTGGGGAAAACCCTACCGAGAAATTCTGGCTTATGCAAAAGAGCAGAATATTGATTTGATCGCGGCGGGAGCGCACGGCGCGGATTTCGGCTGGAAAACATTATTCGGTTCGAATGTCGAACGCGTCCTGCGTCAGTCACCTTGTGCGGTTCTCGTCGCCCGCCCGTATAAACCGATTTTTACAGCCGGTGATAAAAATGCGGGTCGCCTCCCCGGCAAGCGCGAAAAGCAATCGTCAACATAGTTTGGTTTTTTAAGTGCCTCAGCTTTTGCGAATTACATTTACTTGCTGAAAGAAAAAATTCAGGCAACAGCCCGCAAATGAAACTCTTCACGACATACTTTCCCGGCAGATCGACGCCCGCCGCGCAAAAGGATGACCGGGCAATCCCGGCGGCTTATGGGAAATAATGCGTTCATTATTTTTATCCGCAATGCTCTCTCTGTGAACTCTGTGGCTAAATTAAAGTAGAATACTTTGATTACACACTATTTATTACTCTGTTTTTTAAGTTTCTTGATATTTTTTCTCAGCATCTTAGCGTCTTTGCGGGAAAT
>CADEFG010000902.1 GCA_902826505.1 uncultured Acidobacteriota bacterium | reverse complement strand
AAACTTTATCACCGGCGAAGCTGCTTGTGATCGACGACGGTTCGAAGGACGATTCGCCGCGCATTATCGAACGGGTTCTGAAAGATTGCCCGTTTGACGCCGAGCTCGTCGTGCGCGAAAATCGCGGTTTGTGCGCGACCTTGAATCAGGGACTTTCGTTAAGTTCCGAAAAATATTTTGCCTACATCGGTTCGGACGATTACTGGATGCCGGCGTTTTTTGAAGAACGCACAAAACTTCTCGACCGGCGCGAAGAAGCGGTTTTGGGTTACGGGCATTCGTTTTTGATCGATGAAACGGGCGAGATTTTCGGAAATACGGCGGATATTCAGGAAGATTGGGCAAATTATCCTGACGGCAATCCGAGCTTGATGTTATTAAACGGCGTTTCGCCCGTCAGCTCGACGGTTTTTTATCGCCGTTCGGTTCTGGAAAAAGTCGGCTGGAACGAAAATTCGCGGCTCGAAGATTATGAAATGTATGTCAGATTAGCTTCCGTCGGCGATTTTGCTTTTGACCCGCAAGTGCTTTCCGTGTGGCGGCATCACAGTTACAATACAAGCAAAGACCTGCTTTTGATGCATAACGAGGTCATCGCGGCGCAAAATCGCAACATCGAATTTTTGGGCGTCAGCCGCGAAGAATTGGAAAAATTTCAGGCGCGGATAAAGTTCCGCAACACTAAGGTTTTTCTGCAAAACGGCGATAAACGCGCGGCGATTCTTTTGGGCAAAGAAAGCTGGCGCAGCGCGAGTTCGGCGCGTGAGGTCGGAAAATCGCTGCTCCAGCTGCTGCTTCCGAAAAGTTTTCTGGAGGCTTACCAGCAGCGAAAACGCGAAAAACAGGTCGCGCATTACCGCCAAAATAAAAATGGAAAATAGGACTGCGGCACAAATTCGGGAGCATTACGAAATCGAAAAGCAGATTGCCGAAAGATTACGAAACTCGACCTTTGAAGAGCGGAAAAATCTTTATACCGCAGCGTATGACGAGCTTTTTCAAAAGGTTCCGCATCATCCGCTGCTCAACAATTATTCGCCCGCAGAAAAAAAAAGGCAGATCGCCCGGGAAGTTCGCAGTTTACAATCTTTTATCAGCGAAAACACGAACTATCTCGAAATCGGTCCCGGCGATTGCACGCTCGCTTTCGAGATTGCCGGACAGGTGAAAAAGGTTTACGCGATCGATGTGTCGAACGAGATCACGAAAACCGAGAACGCGCCCGCCAATTTTGAACTGATCATCTCGGACGGAAGCAGCGTGCCGCTCGCGCCCGCAAGCGTTGATGTCGCCTTCAGCAATCAACTGATGGAGCATCTCCACCCGGACGATTCTGTCCGGCAATTGCAGAATGTTTTTCGCGCCCTCAAAAAAGGCGGCGTTTATTTTTGCATCACGCCGAACCGGCTGAGCGGTCCGCACGATGTTTCGAGAAATTTTGACGCGGTCGCCGCCGGACTTCATCTGAAGGAATATACCGTCACGGAACTCGACGCGCTTTTCAGAAAAGCCGGATTTTCAAAGACAAAGGTTTATCTCGGAGTTTCGCGAATCTTTCTGCCGGTTTTTCCGTATAAGATCGCCGAAAAATTGCTCGATATTTTGCCGCAATCAATGCGAAAACTGCTGACTTTTAATAAAATTGTGAGGTTTCTGCTCGGCGTCAAGCTCGTCGGGACAAAATGAGTTTGCCTGAAAATAAAAATCAAATTACTTATATCAAACCGGGCAGCGCGTGGTTTAGTCTTGACCTCAAGGATTTTTGGACGTATCGCGAATTGCTCTATTTTTTGACGTGGCGCGATGTCAAAGTTCGCTATAAACAAACGGCGATCGGGATTCTCTGGGCAGTTCTCCAGCCGGTTTTGACGACCGCGATCTTTACGGTGATTTTCAGCACGATCGCGCGTTTTGAATCGCCAAACGTGCCGTATCCGCTTTTTGCCCTGAGCGGTTTTATGGTTTGGCTGTTTGTTTTCAACTCGATCACTTTTGCCTCGAACAGTTTGGTCGGAAACTCCAATCTGGTC
>CADEFG010000901.1 GCA_902826505.1 uncultured Acidobacteriota bacterium | reverse complement strand
ATTTACTTCGTGCCTTCAGCACGATAAATCCGACGACACAAATTAGGGCACAATCTCGAACTGATCGTTTATCGCATTTAGATACAATATTTTTGCCGTGGCGCGTTCGGAATATTTTTTTTATTTTCGATTAAAATTGAAACCGATCTGATTTTTTTTTGTCTAGTAGATCAAACAACACCAAAACCCACAAGAGTCTTTATTTCGATACAAAAAAGAGGGTACATAAAATGCTGAAACTGACAACTGTATTTCTATTCGTGGTAATGTTCATCACCAGCACGATGCACGCGCAAACTTTGCCGAACAAGCTGCAAATAAAAGAAAACGGAACGAATTTGAAACAGGTCTTCGATCAGGAGACCGATAAGATCAAACAGGAATCCTCCGTCATCGATTCCAAAAAGATGGAGAAATCCGAAAGAAAACAAACGAAGCGCAACAACTGGTCGCGGACAAAAACGGTGTTCTTACTGATCATCATCGGGTTCGCGGTCGGTATTTTTCTTGCCGTCAAATATACAAAAAGATGTATCCGGCGCGATCCGCCGGGCTGTGATTTTACCGACACAACGATGCGATGTGAATGTCTGGAATACGCTCAGGACGATGACGAGGAGCGGCGGCTTCGATAAACTGCCGGTCAAACGCGGAAATTCGGTTTTCCCAAAAAGGTCGTAAAATTCGAGGCAAAGCAAACGAACGAAAGTTATTTCGCGAGCCGCGGAGCTTCGCCTTGAATTTCCGTCAAAGCTTACCGGAACGTATTTATAAAAATTCTTTTCGAGCGGCGATTATTTATTCTTCTTCCGCGACCAATTCGTAAGGAATTCTTTCGGAAAAGAGATTCAGACTGGTCAGCAAACCCGTCCAGATCAGCAGCGAAACGCTTGAGATCGCCCAGCCGAGATTGGCGACGAGGTCTTCGCCGAGCACCATTCCGACGATGATCGCCGGAAAACCGAGCAGCGCGATCTTGAGCGCGGTTCGTTTCGAGTTTTCGAGCGTTTCGAGCAGATTGATGCGGCTGATCTCCATCTCCATATAATCCTCGTCGTCGTTGAGATGCGAAAAATAATCCGCTTCGCCCTGTGTCCAGCGGCGCAGCGCGGGCGTTTCGGCAAGCCGGTTGGCGGCGAGGAAATTATGGATAACGTGCGCGATCTTGCCTTCGCGCAAAGCGATTTCCGCCATCCCGCGCAGGCTGCGGAAGTTTTCTTCGACGCGGTCGATCGATTTCAGAAAAACTTGGCGGGCGCGTTCCCAATCGCCAAACTGGAAATAACTCTCGCCGAGCCGCGCGAGTAATTCCTGGTCGTTGGCGGCGCGTTTTTCGGCGAGCCGGAGCATCGCCGCCGCTTTGCGTTGCAGTTTTTGGTCGCGCTCGGCACCGGCGAACGAATGCAGACAGCGCGCCGCTTCAAACAATAACCAGGCGTCTTTCGGATGAATGACGAGCGCGCGGCGAAAGGCTTCGAGCGCTTGCAGCAGATGTCCCGAAAGCCGCAGTTCGTTTGCCAGCCGGCGCAGATATTCGACCCGTTCGAGCTCCGCCGCACCGACTTCTTCGTGCCGCCGTTTTTTTCTTTCGGTCTTTTCAAAAATACTCGTCGATTCTTCCAAAACGTCTGCCGACGGAATATGAACAAATTCCGCCTTCATCAAAACTTCCTTCGGTTCCGAAAGATAATCGCGCAGTTCGAGCGAACGATTGTCGAGCACATTTTCCGAAATTCGCGGAAAGATCTGATGGATCATCTGCCGGTATTCTTCGCCGCCCGATGCCAGCACAAATTTCAGCCCCTTGCCCGAGATCGAGGTGCGGTAACGGTAAAAAACGCTCCCGCCGCGCTTCAGGGCGCGAAGTGCTTGCGTTTCGACCTGTTCAATGTCCGCAAGCTTCAGACGGTAATGAAAACCGTTGAGCCACGCCCACGCCCGCGGTAAGATTCCGGTTCGTCTGATCCGTTTGCCGTCAAACGCGATCTGATCGGTAAAAGCAAGCGCCGGCAGCACGATCACGCTGACCGC
>CADEFG010000900.1 GCA_902826505.1 uncultured Acidobacteriota bacterium | reverse complement strand
TGGCGTTGACGAATTTCGCGTTGAAAAACGACTTTCGTTCGTCGCGCAATTTTCTAAATCTCGCAGCATCATCCGTTTTACCGAGAATTTCCGCGATATTTGCCATGATTTGCAGATCGTAAATATGATAAGCGGTCATCAGATATGCCGTCCCGAGCTGAAAGTATTGCGGTCCGAGCCAGTCGCCGAGTCCAAGTTCCGTAGGCAAACCCGTATCTTTATTGATCGTCGTCGCGAGATAATCCATATATCGCGCCACCGCCGGATAATTTTCTTCCAAGATCGCGCGATCGTTAAATTGCAAATAAGTTTCCCAGGGAATAATTATCCCGGCGCTGCCCCACAAAATTCCGCCGCCGCCGCCGCCAACGGGCGCAATGTCGGCAAATCTGCCGCTCGGAAACTGCATATCGCGCATCGCCACCATATGACGCTTGAAAAACTGCGCGGAATTTGAAACATACACGGCGGTCGGCGAAAAAACATTGATGTCGCCGCCCCAGCCCATTCGTTCGTTGCGCTGCGGGCAATCGGTCGGAATCGAGAGAAAATTATCGACGTTCGACCAGACCAGATTCGACCACAGACGATTGACTTTCGGATTCGACGTTTGATAATCGGCGGTTAGTTTGAGAACCGAACTGGTCGCGATCGCCTGCACGTTTTCGAGCGGCAGCGGTTTTTCGATTCCCGTAATTTCAAGATACTGAAAGCCGTGCGAGGTAAAACGCGGCTCGAAAATCTGCGCGCCGTCCTTCATCACATAAATATCCTGCGAGAGCGCCGCCCGATAATTTTCGGTCATAATCATCCCGACGTTGTTTTTCGATTCGGGCAGATTCGGGTAAAGCATTTCGGAAACTCTGAGCGTAATCCGCATTCCGGCGGTTCCTTTTGTAAAAGTTATGCGCGGAACGCCGGTCAGATTTTGTCCCAGATCGTACACGAAAACTTTGGGGCGAACTTCTTTGACGCTCTTGGCGGTCAGAGTTTTAAAAACTCCGGCGCTATTTCCGATCTGCCCGACGAGCTGCATTTTGCCGTAGTCGTATTTGCCTGTCGCGTCCGCGTAAGCCGTTCCTTCGAGCGGAATTTTTACGGCGGACTTCCAATCGCTGTCGTTAAATTGGACGGTGTTCCATCCCGCGATCTTTGTTTCCCGCGCCGCGTTGTAAACTTCGCCCAGCTGCAAGCTGCTGTAAAGCGTCGGACCATTGTTAAAATATTTCCACGTCCGATCGTTGGTCGTGATAACAGTTTTTGAATTGTCGGCGTAAGTGATGACGAATTTGGCGAGCAGCGATTGGCGGTCGCCGAAATGATTATGGATCGCGTCAAAGCTCAAAACGCCGCTCCACCAGCCTTCGCCGAGCATCGCGCCGAGCGCGTTTTCGCCTTTTTGCAAAAGATTCGTCACGTCGTAAGTTTGATACAAATGCGTTTTCGGATACTGCGTCAAGCCCGGATTATAAAAATCGTTCCCGATTCGCTTGCCGTTGAGAGACATTTCATAGATTCCGCGCGCCGTCACGTAAAGCCGCGCCCGCGCGATTTTTTTCGCGTCCGTTTTAAATTGCGTCCGCAGCATCGGCATCGAATTGCGGCTCGGATCTCTGACGATAAAAACGCTTTGATCGCCCGCGCCGACTTCATATTTTCCGTCCCTGACCGAAATCAAACCGCCGTTACCGGCAAAAATCCCGTCGTAAACCGGCTTTGACAAATCTTCTTTAAATAAAACGTGCGACGGGCTGCGAAAATTCGAGACGACGACATTTGAAAAAACGGCTTTTTGTCCAGCCGGAACAAAAAAACCGATCTCGCCGAGCATTCCGAAAGTAATGACCGCGCCGTTTCCGCCGAACGGATTGACGACCACCGAAATCGGTTTATTTTGATTCCCGGCAGAATTGCTGGCGTCCGTTTGAGCCGCAAAATTGCTGTTGCCGTCGATCGCGATCAAAAAACTTCCCCAACGGTCTTTGAGTTCAAAATTATGTTCCTGATGTTTATTTGCCTCGTTGATGACGGAAGAAAGC
>CADEFG010000899.1 GCA_902826505.1 uncultured Acidobacteriota bacterium | reverse complement strand
GTAGGTCAAACGCGTCTTGTTCCAGACGATCGCTTCCCGTTCGGGCGAGAGGTTCGCGTGATGCTCGATAATCGAAGCTAAATTTAATTTCGTCGCACTTTCCATTTTCCCTGTCATTGTTGAATTAAATTCCGGATAAAATCATTTTAACGCATTTGATGCCGAACCTCAGAGTCAACATCCGCCTTCATTGTTGCAGCGAATTTGGAGAATTCTCAAAAGTATTATTGCCGGCACGGCAACCGCCGCGACAATCGCGATTTTGACGCCGGTCGAAAGACCGTTTCTGCTGACGCTTTTGACCTCTCCATAGTCAACTTTGGTTGACGAACCTGTTTTTTTGTCGATCACCGTAAATGAATCATCATCAATCGCGCCGACGTAACCTTTAATTTTGGTTTGGTTGCGAAGCTCAACTAGGACTTTGGATTTTTCGCCCGCCCCGACTTTAGCAATTTTGGTCTTTATCTTTTGAGTTAATTCGGCATCTTTATCGTCTTTTGTCTGAGCAAAGACCGATCCGCCGCCCGCCAAATTAAACACCAGAACAATTAATGACAGAACTAAATATTTTTTGAACATAAGAGTTTTCGTATTCTGATTTGAATTTAGTTTAATGGAAGTTTTCGCGTCTTTCAGTCGTTAAAAATATTTTCTTTATGATAAACGCAACTGTTTCAAAATACGCCGAATTTTATGCCGCCGACTTCGGCTGTTTCGTACCCGCGTAAATCAATATACCTTTGTTTTGCAAATCCTGCCAAATCCGCAAAAACTCAAACCGTCATTCCGCCGTCAACGGCAATCGTCTGCCCGGTGATGTAGCTCGACGCGTCCGACGCGAGAAAAACCGCAACGCCTTTGAGCTCGCCGCTCTGACCGACGCGCGGAATGACGTTTGTTTCCTGAATCGAACGCTCGTAAATATCGATCACCGCATCGGCGAGCCGCGAATGAAAAAATCCGGGCGCGATCGCGTTGACGCGAATTCCCTTGCGTCCCCAGCTCGCCGCCAGCTCGCGCGTCAGACCGATAAGTCCCGCCTTGCTCGCGACATAACCCGCATAAAACGGACCGTTTGCCGAAGAATGCAGCCCGGCGATCGAAGCGATATTGATGATCGAGCCGCTATTTTGTTTTAACATCTCGCGCCCGACGGCTTGCGCCATCAGAAAACAGCCGGTTAAATTAACATCCAAAACCTTTTGCCATTTTTCGAGCGGCATTTCTTCGGGCATCGCGCCCCACGAAATTCCCGCGTTATTGATCAAAATATCGACCTTGCCGAATTTCTCAATCGTTTCGTCAACGACCGCCTGGACATCTTCCGCTTTTGAAACGTCGCACGCCTTTCCTTCCGCCTGAAAGCCTTTCGCGCGAAATTCCTCAACGGTTTCATTGAGCCATTCGGCGCGCCGCGCGCAAAGCATCAGGCTCGCACCGGCTTCAGCTAAACCTTCCGCCATTTCGACACCGATCCCGCGCGAGCCGCCCGTCACGATCGCCGTTTTTCCCGTCAAATCAAACAATTCTCGAATATGCTTTGCCATAATTTATTCGTTTATCGTAAATCGTTAATCGGAAATAGTAAAATCCGCCTGATTCTATTAACGATTGCCGATTGACGATTGACGATCCGCAGGTTGCCAACAAGAACGGACAACGTGCCGCGCATTTTGCGTCTCTAATGCGGTTTGCGATTTAATAGAACTATGAGTAAGACACAAAAAGAACTCGCATTTTTGCGGGATTTGTATATTGACGGCGAATGGACGCTGCGTTTCACCGATCTGGTTGACAAACATATCGGCTTTGCGAAAGAAGAAAAACTCCTATATATCAACGCCGGAACCGGCAACCACGCGCTTGCCCTGAGCAAGAAACTCGGGCGCGATGCGCAGTTTTTTGCGACCGCCGAAAACAAGGACGTTTTGACGATCGCCCGCGACAAAGCGGCGGCAGTGCGCGCCGCGATCGATTTTTCGATGAATCGTTTTGACGACGAAAATTTTAGCGCGGCGATCGCCGACGCGAGTTTTGTCCGG
>CADEFG010000898.1 GCA_902826505.1 uncultured Acidobacteriota bacterium | reverse complement strand
CCAAAGGCATGGGCGCGACCTTGCCGGTCGCTGCCAATACGACGGGTGCCAACCGCGCCAAAAATCGGCGGGTCGAGATTGTTTTGACCCCGATGCTCTAATAATTAGTTCAGAAAGTTTGTCCGGCGAAAAACGCACTTCAAGTTAAAAAATTGAAGTGCGTTTTTTTTGAAATACCTTTTGCGGTTTTTGAATTATTCAATTAATTTTTCCGAATCCGATCATTTATGATAAATTTTATGGATCAATCTTTTGAAATCAGGCTCGAAATCTTTCGGTAGGGGAAATAAAAAATGTTTGATAATCAGCGTTTCGTCCGGCAAACAATGGCTTTTTTGATTGTTTTTTCGTTACTTTTTATTTATTTGGGTGTTGACATTTCGACTGTCAGGTCGCAGGAGTTGGTTCAAAAAGACGGTCTTTTTGAAAAATTCCGACAAAAAGATTCAACGACAAATCTGGTTCGCGACCGGTCGAAAGATTTTGTTCGCGTCAAGGTTAACGGTGCGAACGACGCGCAAAAAATAGCGAAGCTGGGCAAAATCGTCGAGGATTACGGTTCGTTTGTGATCGTCGCGAAAAATAAAACAGCTCGATTTTCGGGTAATGAATTGGAAATTCAACCGCTCGAGACGACCATTAATTTACCGAACGGAAAATTCGAACCAGTTTATGCGCCGCCAGCGGAAACCATTCAATCAAATCAACCGGCGCGGGTCGAAAAAGATTATTACATCGTCCAGTTTGGCGGCATTGTCAAAGACGAATGGCTTGATTCGCTGCGCGAGATCGGTGCGGAAGTTTTGCAATATGTTCCGCATCAGGCTTTTTTCGTTTATACCGACGGGGCGGCGATCGCGAAGCTTTCAAATCACTCAAAAGTTCGCTGGATTGGGCGTTATGTTGCCGA
This sequence comes from uncultured Acidobacteriota bacterium, assembly GCA_902826505.1. Taxonomy (GTDB): domain Bacteria; phylum Acidobacteriota; class Blastocatellia; order Pyrinomonadales; family Pyrinomonadaceae; genus JAFDVJ01. The sequence continues at coordinate 1,137 of CADEFG010000898.1, read as the reverse complement.
GCGCAAACTTTCACCGGAACTCGGTTCTTTTGTTGCTAACGTCAAGGGCGATTCGGCAATGTTTGACGTTGCCGTTTTCGGACGGGCGGATTTAAAAGAGATCAGCGACAAAATTGCGATTACGATTCGCGGAAAAGTTTTGACCGAAATGAAGCTCGCGAATAATTTTTTCAACATTGTCAGAATCGAAACGCAAACGAGTGACATTACGGAAATCGCCAAAATAGCTGATGTCGTGCGGATCGATCAATACGAAAAACCGCAGATCGAAGACGAACGTGCCGCGCAGATCGTCGCCGGAAATTACACGAGTCCGACGGTTCTTTCGCCCGCCGGTTACAATCCCTTGACGCAATTCGGCGTTGACGGCACGGGCGTCACGGTCGCGGTTTCCGATGACGGGATCTCGATTCCGGGCAACGGCGGATTTTATCTGACCGCCGCCAACACGATTGACGGACCGCTTCGCGGTGCGGCGGCGGGAGCAACCGGCGGACACGGGCATATTAACGCCAGCATCATCGCCGGGAGCACACCTTTTTCGACCCTCGACCCGACCGGTTATATTTACGGAATTGGCGTGGCACCGAAGGCAAACATCATCAATATTCCATTTTTGGTTTCCGGAAACACGACGACGGACGCGCAATCCTTTGACGATACTTTGAACACGTTAGGTCCGAACGGCGTTCGCGGCACGATTTCCAACAATAGTTGGGGCAACGGGACAAACAGTAATTCCTATGATTCCTACGCCGGAATGTATGACGGGTTTGTTCAGGATTCATCGCTGGCGGGAACGATCGATCCGATGTGTATTGTTTTTTCGGCAGGGAATTCGGGTCCCGGCGCACTCAGCCTGACGCGTCCGAAGGTTGCGAAAAACGTCATTTCCGTCGCCAATTCCGAAAATATCCGTACGGAAATTCTTGGCGCGGGCGCGGATAATATGGAAGATTTGCGGAGCAGTTCGAGTCGCGGATTAGCGGCTGACGGGCGCATCAAACCCGATATCACTGCGCCCGGAACGGCGATTACCGGTTCCCGCGCGGGAACCGGCGGAAGTGTCAGCGGACAGATCGATGCAAATGTCAGCTATAGTTCCGGCACATCGCACGCCGCTCCGCAGGTTGCCGG
>CADEFG010000897.1 GCA_902826505.1 uncultured Acidobacteriota bacterium | reverse complement strand
GGCGAAAAAATGACCGTGGTTTGTACGCAGATTGCCGGAATCGTTGCGCGGCGAATTGTTTGTTGGAGCAAAACAGGCGATAATTTGAAACTCGGCGAAAAATTCGGTTTGATCAAATTCAGCTCGCGCACCGATTTGCTGATGCCGAAAGAGGTTGAAGTTTTAGTCGGGATCGGCGACCGCGTCGTCGGCGGCGAAACGATCATCGCTAAATTAAACTAATTTATGGAAACTGATGAAATAAATCCGCCTCATAAAGGCTTAAAAAAAGGACTTTACCTGTTTCCGACGGCTTTCACGGCGGCGAATATCTTGATGGGCTTTCTTGCCGTGCTTTATTCGATTCGCGGTTATCAGTCGGTTTTTACAAACCCCGAAATCGCATCCACGTATTTTAATTACGCCGGCATCTTCATCGGTTTTGCAATTCTTTTCGACACGCTCGACGGGCGCGTCGCCCGGATGACGCGCACCGCAACCGAAATCGGCGTGCAGCTTGATTCCTTAGCCGACGTTTTGACCTTCGGCATCGCACCGATCGCATTGATTTACAGCTGGGGCATCGGCGCGGTTTTCACCGAACAGAGTTCGGCGCATTATCTGGGCGTTTTTCTGCTTTTTATGTATCTGATGTGCGGCGCATTTCGTCTCGCGCGGTTTAATCTGCAAGCGACCCGACCGCGTGTTTTACTGGAAGGCACACCGAAGATCGACAAGAAAAATTTTGTCGGGCTGCCGATTCCGCCGGCTGCCGGTTTGATGGCTTCGATCGTTCATTTTGCCCCGATGCCGTTAAGTTCCTATAACGGGGATTATCCGCGCTATTATGGCGTTTTGATGATAATTTTGCTCGGAATTCTCGGGCTTTTGATGGTCAGCACGCTGCGCTACACGAGCTTTAAAACGATCGGCACGGGCAAAACCAATATTTACGTCGTTTTATTGGTCGTCGCGCTCGGAATGTTTATCTGGCTTTATTCGCAATATGCCTTGCTGATTTTATCCGGCTTTTACGTTTCGCACGGCATCATCTGGTATGTCCTCAGCTTTTTAAGCCCGCGCCGCAAAGAAAAACCCGCCGAATCACAGGTTTAAAAGGTAAACGCGAAAAAGTAGAAAAGTGGACTTCCCAAAATGACAATCGCTTTTTCACTTTTCACCTTTTTCACTTTTTTACCTTTTAACTATTTCCCTTTCAGCCTTTTTTCCTCGATCGAGGTGACGCTTGCCTTTTTGCTCCGCCGTCTTTCATAAACTTGCAGATCGTCAACAAAACTTCGTCCGCCGACGACGACCAGCGAAACCAATGTTAAAAATAAAACCGTAATTGCCGTGGTGTGGAGAACAAAATCAAAAAGGCTATGGATTAATATGGCGAAGCATCCCGCCAACGCGCCAATAACGACGCCGCGCCGAAAAAGATTATCGGTTTTGATATTATTCAACCCTGTTCGAAAAAGTTGGTAAATAAAAAATCCGGCTAAGATCAGTCCGACGATTCCGGCGTCGGCTAAAATCTGCAAATAATCATTGTGGGCTTGCTCGACGCGTTCGATGCCGTTCATCGTGTCATACGGCGTATAAGCGGCGGCAAACGCACCGATTCCCGCGCCGAAGGGCAGATTATTTTTGATAACCTGAAGCGTCACGCTCCAAATATGCGTCCGGTTGGTCGTAATATCATTCGATTTGGCGGTTTCGGCAATTCGCGTCAATGAAGATTCGCCGCCGATCAGAATCGCGCCGCCGATAATTACTCCGATCAGCAGAACCGCCAAACCGATTTTTAAGGCAATTTGATTATAACCGCGTGTTTTATTGGTCAGGATCAATATAAAAACGATTTCCGCCAAAAGCGAAACCAAACCGCCGCGCGAACCGCTGAGGAGCAGCGCAATTCCCATCAAACCGATCGCCGTCAGATAAATCAGCCGTTTATCGCGCTGGACGGCACCGGCAAAGATCAAGCCGAGCGGCACGGCGATCGACATCTCCATAAAAGCCGCGAAATTATGCCGGTTGACGAACGAACAAAATGGTAGGGAAAAGTCG
>CADEFG010000896.1 GCA_902826505.1 uncultured Acidobacteriota bacterium | reverse complement strand
GGTATATCGAGCTCGTCAAGGACGAAATCACTTACGCTTATGAAAGCGCCGATGATGACGAAGACGATCTGAGCACCTGGGCAAATCAATCGCCGCAGACCGAAGCGCGGACGCGGATCATCACGATCATCGAACAATCGCTGCGGATGCTTCACCCGTTCATGCCTTATTTAACGGAAGAACTCTGGCAAAAATTGCCCGCCGTTTCGAGCGGGCTGCACAACGCCGCGTACAAATCCGCCGCCCGGACAATTATGCTGACGGATTTTCCGGCGGGCGATGCGGCGCTGGTCGACGAACGCGCCGAAACCGAGATGCAAGCCGTCATCGAGCTGATCTCGAAGGTTCGCAACATTCGCGCCGAAATGCAGATCAAACCGTCGGACAAACCCGTCATTCACGTTGCCGCCGATTCGGAAGCAAACAAGATTTTCTCAGCCAACGAAGCGCAGATCTTAAAGCTCGCCCGCGCCGCAGGTTTGGTTTTGGGCGCAACGTTCGATGTGCCGAAAGCCTCGGCAAAAGCCGTCACGGCGACCGCCGAAATCGCCGTTCCGCTCGAAGGTCTGATCGATTTTGAAAAGGAAATCGCGCGGCTCGAAAATCAGGTGAACAAACTCGAAAAGGAAAACGAGCAGCTTCAAAAACAGCTTTCGAACGCCAATTTCATCGACCGCGCGCCGGTCGAAAAAGTGCAGGGAATCCGCGACCGCGTCGCCGAGATCGAATCGCAAGTCGCAACCTTGCGGCAAAATCTTGACGCATTGCGGTAAACGGGTGCAAGATAAATAAAATTTATCTGATCAAGGAGTTCTCAAAATGAATAAAAATGTTCGATTGATAATTATTTCGGCAATCGTTTTGCTCAATGTCGCCGTGATTTTTGGGCAGGAGGAGAAGCAAATTGATAAAAGCGCATTTCAAGCGGCGACCGATGCGGGACAGAAAAATCTGACGGGTAAAACTTATCGTTTGATCCGCACCGAAGAAAAATTTGCCGACCGCAATGCTTCGCCGATTTTGATCTCGAAATCAATCTACGAAACGATTCCGCCCGACAGAGATCATTGGATTGACGAGGAAGGCGGAAAGAAAACGGAAATGATCGTGATCGGCATCGCGCGTTATCTGCGAATCAATAACGGCGCGTGGAAAAGAGATGATCGCGGCGGCATCGGCAGCGGAGTTGGCAACGGCATAACCGTCGAATCGGAAACTTACAAGCTCATCGAAAACGTCAAATTAAACGGCAAGATTGCCGATTTATATGAAAAGATCACAAAATTGACGAGTTTTTCCGACGATGAGGCAAGAGAAGTCTGGACGGAAAGACATTGGATCACAAAAGACGGCTTGCTCATCAAAACCGAACACGAAAGCAAAAAAGAAGCCGCAAAGGCTTTTACGCTCAGCAAGACCGTTTACGAATACGACTCGAAAATCAGGATCGTCGCGCCGATCAAATAAAGATTTCCAATGTTAGTCAAAGCATTTGGTCGGCACGTTTTCGAGCGTGTTTTTGATCAGCATATCGACGACGGCGTTAAAATCGTGTCCCGATTCTTCAAAGACGCGCAGCTGTTCGTCGGCTGATGTGCCGCGCTCTAAGATCGTGTGAATATGTTCGATCTCCTTGCGCGAATCGAGATCGTCAACGACATCAGCGACAAAATCCAGAAGTTCGCGGATCAAATCCTTGACGGGAACTTCTTTTTGTTTGCCGAGATCGAGCAGCTTTCCGTCGAGTCCGTAACGAATCGCCCGCCATTTGTTCTCCTGGATCAATCTCCGGTGATAAAGCCGAAAACCCCAATTCTTTTCGATCATCACCGAGAGCTTCGCACAGATCGCCTGAAAGAGCGCGGCGACGGCGATCGTGTCGTCAACGCGCGTCGGAATATCGGCGATCCGGAATTCGAGCGTCGGGAAGATCGAATGCGGGCGCACGTCCCACCAGATCTTCGTGCCGTCCTGAATGCAGTTCATCTTAACCAGCAGATCGACGTAGGATTGATACTGCTGAAAAGACTCGAAATGATCGGGAATATCGGTGCGCGGA
>CADEFG010000895.1 GCA_902826505.1 uncultured Acidobacteriota bacterium | reverse complement strand
AATTTGTATCAAAGCCTGAAACAAACTGACGACCAGACCGACGATCAGGCTCGCCAAAAGCGGCAATAGCGACAAAATCAAAATCAGCCATAAACCATCACTTGCCAGACGCGAAAAAATATCCATAATTCTATTTTGGATTTTGGATTTTGGATTTTGGATTGTTCAGGTTTCTTTATTCTAACTTTTTCATGTAACAAGGGAGATTATAAAAAGAAAAAGAATCCCAAATCCCAAATCTAGAATCCCAAATCGTTTGTCAGACATAACCAAGGACAAGATTTTTGATCAATAATTCCCAACCATTGATCAAAACGAACAAAAGCAATTTAAAAGGCAGCGAAATGATCGTCGGCGAAAGCATAAACATTCCCATTGCCTGCAAAATATTCGCGACGACCATATCGATGATCAGAAACGGAACAAACAATATAAAACCGATCTGAAAGGCTTCCGTCAATTGGCTCGTCACGAACGCCGGAATTATCACGCGAAATTCTTCGGCGCTGATCGCATTCGGATCGTTGCCGTTTTTCTGCGCCATTTGTTGCGCCAGATTGAAAAACATCACGCGGTGACGTTCGTCGGCATAGCGCGTCAGAAATTGACGGAGCGGTTCTTTGCCGCGCTGCGAGGCTTCAAACAGGGTTTTGACCGAAACTTCCGAGAAGATCGCCTCGGTGTCCTGGATCGTTCCCGCTTCGGAATACATTTTTTCGACCACGGGCGACATAATAAAGATCGTCAAGATCAGCGAAATCCCGGTGATGACCTGATTCGGCGGAACTTGCTGCGTGCCGAGCGCGTTTCGCAAAATCGAAAGCACGACCGCGATCTTGACGAATGAAGTCAGCATTATTAAACCAAACGGCGCGAGCGCCAGTGCTCCGACAATAATGATCAAAACTACCGGATTTGCCGTGTCAGCGGATTTCGGAGCTTCCTGTGCAATCGTAAAAATCGGAAAAACACCGATCAAAAACATTATTCCCACCAACGATTTCCAAAATCCGCGTTTCATTATTTTCCTCCTTGTTTGCGGCTGATCACTTCATTTAGTTTGTCGGCAAATGATTTTCCGAACCCGTTGCCGGGCGGCAACTGACGATTCTTTAAAATCTCTTCTTCGGCGATTTTCGCGCTTGCCGGATCGAGTTCGCTGATCAACTGAACGCCGCTTTCTGAAGACGCGACGAGCATCCATTTTCCCGCGACTTCGATCACAAAAAGACTTTTTCGCGCGTCGAGTCCGATCCGGTCGACAACGCGCACCATATTATTGGCGCCGTAATTAACCGCCAAACGCGGTAATATCACACGAAAAATCAGGTATGCCAATCCGCAAACGAGCACCAGCGCAAAAATCGTCTGCACCAGCATCCACAAAAAACTTAAAGAGTTTGCCATAAATCGTTTTGGAATTTATCCAAAAACCTTTTTAAATAAAAACTTTCGTCAAACGCACACCGAGCTGACCTTCGATCTCAACCAGTTCGCCGGTCGCGACGGGTTCTTCATTATTGTCGGTGACCAGGCGCACCGGGTCAGTCGGGCGGCACCCGAGCGCGATCAACTGTCCGGCGCGAAGATTCTGAAGCTCACGCAAACTGAGTTTATTACCGGCGATTTCGACCCGCAAAGCAACTTGTATATTTTCCAGAGACGGAGAAATTTGTTCGTCCTGAATTTCCGGATTCGATTCTTCGTCAAGTTGTTCAGCCGGGATCGCCGAAGTTTCATCAGTTGGTATCAACTGGTTTTCTTTTTCATCCATTTTAAATTTCGCGGGCGTAAATTTGCGCCGCATATCCTCGCTCAAAATCTCTCCGATCTTAAAGATCAGCTCACCGCTCAATTCGCTGCTGGTCGTCGTGCCGTGAAGCCGAACGTTGCTACCGCCTCCGATACAAACACGCAGATTTTCGTCCGATGGCGCGTTTCCGAAATTTATTTGCGGCTGTTCTATCAAAACTATATCATCAGGTTCTAAAAATAAAAGACTGTCCGCGTCAAGAAAAGTCGTTCCGATCTGAAGCCGCAAATCCAATTTACTGATAATC
>CADEFG010000894.1 GCA_902826505.1 uncultured Acidobacteriota bacterium | reverse complement strand
TAGACCGGGCGATTCGATCTCCGCGCAGGTCAATGCCGAAACACTTTCGCCCTATCAATTTGAGGTCAGATTTACCGGAACTTTGAGCAGTTTTAATCAATCGGCAAGATTTGATCAGGAAAGAGGCGTCGCAATTTTCGGCGGAACCAATCAAGCGCAAATTCCGGTTAATACGCATAGCCTTTTGTCTTTGGCGTATGCCGTCCGGTCGTTCAATCTGAAACCGAGCAAAGATTCGAAAAATCCGATCAACGATACGCGGGTGTCCGTTTTTTACGGCACGCAATTTTATGTTTTCACACTTCGCCCGCTCGATGCGGAATTGATCAATCTGAGCGGCGAAAAAGTTACCGCGCAAATGATCACCATCATCACCGGAAACCCGCAGCTCGATGCACTAAATTTGCGGCTCTGGCTCAGCAACAATGAAAAACGCACGCCTTTGCGATTTGCGATCGGCAGTTATCAAGCCGATCTGGTCTCAGATACCGCTCTTCAACCGAAATAAAATCGAATCGTCGCAGGATTAAACTGTTTCGCTAATTTAATTGGCGAAGTTTTTTTATTTAATTGAAATTGAAAATGGATTTCAATTAGGGTAAACTTCTTGTGTGGCGTGAAAGCCCGGAACAAAAAATTATTCACGCTTGACAGAAAAAATATGATTCTGACAAAATTGCCGATCGGCGAAACCGCCAAAGTCGTTTCGATCAAAGGAAACAATGCCGTTACCAAGCGTTTGATGGAAATGGGTGTCGTGCCGGGTGTCGCCCTGAAGATTGTAAAATCGGCGCCGTTTGGCGATCCGCTTGAAATTCGTCTGCGCGGCTATAGTCTGGCGATGCGAAAATCCGAAGCCGAGGCGATTGAAGTCAGCGAATGAAAATCATCGAAGTCGAGAGTCGAGAGGCGAGAGGCGAGAGTCATTCGACTAAAAAATCCGAAATCCCAAATCCGAAATCCCAAATGATAATCGCTTTGGCAGGCAATCCGAATGCGGGAAAAACGACGCTTTTCAATGCTCTGACGGGTTTGAAGCAAAAGGTCGCGAATTATCCGGGCGTGACGGTCGAACGCAAGGAAGGCGTTTGGAAATTGGGCGAAAGCGCCGCGCGTTTGATCGATCTGCCCGGACTTTATTCATTGGACGTCACTTCGATCGATGAGGAAATCGCTCACGACGTTTTGACGGGAAAGATCGAAAATTTGCCGAAACCCGATGCGGTGATCGCGGTCGTTGACGCGACCAATCTCGAACGCAATCTTTATCTGGTCACCCAGCTTCTCGAATACAATATTCCGGTCGTGATCGCGCTGACGATGATCGATCTGGCGGAAAAACAAAGCCTCGAAATTGACACCGCCAAACTTTCCGCGCTCTTGCAGATTCCCGTCGTGCCCGTCAAAGCTGCCCAAAAAGAAGGCATTGCCGAGCTTGCCGAAAAGACGTTAAAAGCCGCCCAGACTCATCAGATTCCGCGTCTGCCATGGCTGACCGAAGCGGAATTTATTGAAACCGTCACGGAAGAAGATATCCATCTGAGTCTTTCGGATGATGCCGTCGCGAACCGCAAGATTTTTGCGCGCTACAATTTTATCTCGGACGTTTACCAGGAATCGGTCAAAGCCGTCGAGACGAGCGAAAGAAGCCATTCGGAAAAGATCGACGCCGTTTTAACGCATAAAGTTTTCGGGCTGGTCATTTTAGTCGCTATTTTACTGCTGGTTTTTCAGACGATTTTCTCGTGGGCGGAATTGCCGATGAATTTGCTCGAATCTGGTTTCGGCGCGCTCGGCGATTTTGTCAAAGCGCAGCTGCCCGAAGGCGTTTTAACCGATCTGATCGTTGACGGAATCATCGCCGGAGTCGGCGGAGTGCTCGTCTTTCTGCCGCAGATTTTGCTGCTTTTTCTTTTTATTTCGATCCTCGAAGATACGGGTTATATGTCGCGGGCGGCGTTTCTGCTGGACAAGATAATGAGCAAATTCGGGCTTCACGGAAAAGCGTTTCTGCCTTTGATGAGCAGTTTTGCGTGCGCGATTCCGGGAATTATGGCGGC
>CADEFG010000893.1 GCA_902826505.1 uncultured Acidobacteriota bacterium | reverse complement strand
AGCAACGCGGTCATCGCCAGAGCATTGGAAGGCGGCAACCATCTGACGCGGGCTGAAATAATGACGGAACTCGAAAATTCGGGAATCGAAACGCGCGCCGAATTTCGCGCGAGCTATCTGATGTTTTTCGCCGAACTCGACGCCGTCGTCTGCAACGGAATAAAACGCGGGAAACTGCAAACTTACGCGCTGCTCGATGAAAGAGCGCCGCAAACAAAAGAATTCATGCGTGACGAAGCGCTCGCCGAATTGACTAAAAGATATTTTACAAGCCACGCGCCTGCGACCATCAGGGATTTCGTCTGGTGGTCGGGCTTGCCGGTGGCGGACGCGCGAAAAGGTTTGGAGATGAACAAATCTTTTCTTATCAGCGAAGAGATCGACGGGCAAACATATTTTTTCCCGCAATCGATTTCTGTTCCGAAAGACGAATCCGAATCGTTTCACCTGCTTCCGGCGTTCGACGAATTTATGGTCAGCTACAAAGACCGGAGCGCCGCGCTCGCGGCAGATTTCACCAAAACGGCGATCACCGGCAACGGAATTTTCAAGCCGATCATTGTCAGGAACGGAAAAATCGCGGGTGTCTGGAAACGCGCGTTTAAAAAGGATTCAGTGATTGTCGAAAAAATTCTTTTCGGTGAATTTAATGATTCCGAACACGAAACCTTTCATCAAAAAGCGCGGGAATACGGCGAATTTGAAGGCAAAAATCTTCAGCTTATCTAACTTCTTTAAGTAAAGGCTCGACATTCTCACGAAGCCAATCACCAAATTCCGGCGAAGAATAAACGTTATCGGTTCGCTTAACTCCGTCAGAAACATTACCGCATTGCGGGATGATCACATCTATCTTCCGTGAATTCTGGGTTTCCGAAAAATAGTAAAGCGAAATCGGTTCGAATAAATCTTTTTCCGCGATCAACTGCATCCGATACCCGTAAACGAAACGTTCTTTTTGACGATCGAAGCTATCAGCATTTTGGAGAATTTTCAAACCTTCCCGAACTTTGTCGGAATCGTTAAAAAGAAACGCTTTTGAACCGATACTGTCTTCACCTGACATTTTTGTCACGCGAATTGCTTTTACCATTTTCAAATCAAGATTTCGGCACTGACTGACCTGACTATAATTTGAAATCAGGCTATACCAACTGAAAAATGCGATAAAAAATGTAAATGCTCCGGCAGCGAGATTTTTCAGAAAATCGGCGGAGGAATCTTTTGTATTATTTTTAATTGAGCGGATAAATAAAATCCACGCCGCGAGGCTAATGCAGGAAATGGCTATCGTCCAGATCAGAATAAAGCCATTACTGCTGATGAATGATTGAGTTGAGGGAAATTCCCACATAAATTCGGTAACCACAATTTAGCATAAATTTGATAAATCACCGAAAACATCTGTCAGTCGATCGGCTTTCAAACGCGCGGCAAACCTTTTGACTTGACGTTTCATCTTACCCGCGCTTATTATTACAGTTTGCGTTTGAGAACGCCATTTTACTAAAGATAGGAGACCATTGAAAAAATGAAACCTGAAATACATCCAAAATATAACGAAATATCGGTTGTCTGCGCGTGCGGCAACACATTCAAAACACGTTCGACCATGAAAGACGATCTGCAAATCGAAATCTGTTCGGATTGTCACCCGTTTTTTACCGGAAAGCAAAAATTAATTGACACCGCCGGACGCGTTGACCGCTTTAACAAACGTTACGCACGGCAGGGCGCAAAATAAATAAACGCCTTGTTTATTTGCCAATTATAGCTGAATAAAAAACTAACGCCGACGCTTATTCCGCGCCGTTCGCTCTTGGTGTAAAATCATTCAAGAAAGACGATAATGGAAAAAGCAGCGGCGTTAATTTTTTATTCGCACCAGGGCTGAAATGGATACTTGGAAAATGACGGTCATTTTAGTTTTATAAAGAAAGACGCAAGCGGCGAAGAGCAAAGCAACGAAACGAAGAGAAACGTCGTCAATTAAAAGATATGAAATTTAACAAAACCAAACGCAAAATTTCTTTTTTACAGGTTCTGACCGCGATTGAACG
>CADEFG010000892.1 GCA_902826505.1 uncultured Acidobacteriota bacterium | reverse complement strand
GAAGAATTGATGGGCGATGCGCCGCCGAGCGTTGCCGCACTGATCAGAGCCGAGCGCAAACGTCTTCAAAAATTTTCTTTCCGATTCGATACGAATGCACAGCGTTACGAGTTCATGCGACCGCAGATTTATTTGCAGTCCGAACCGGAAGAATTACCGGATGGCAGCAATGTCTATCCATTGATAAAAAAAAAGGCTCAACAAGCCTAAAACTAACGGAGGAACAAATCGATGAAATTCTTGAGAAATTCATTATCAGATACTTTAATGCGGTCAGCCGTGATGGCGATGTGGCTTTGCGTCTTGGTCTTGAGCGTCTGCGTGACTTCTTACGCGGACACAGTGAAACCGACTTCGACAGCGGCGAAGACTTCGCCGACCAATTGCTCGAAGCAATGGAGCGAAGTTTCGAGAGCGGATGGCAAAGTGTCCGCGCAATTCAGGCGATCAATCGAACGACAAAACAGATTTACGAATTTTACCGGCTTCGGGACGCAACCCCGTTCGGAGACAAATCACCGATCAAACTTAAACTTGGCGGCGCGGATACCAAATCGATCAAATTTATCGGCGATCTCGACCATTTTTACTTTTCGAAATTTGCCAACAATACCAGCAAGCCGATGCGCTCTTTCTTTGTCGAACGATATTTCAAAGACGGTGCGGCTCTTTTCGGACGTGAAACAAGCGAGGAGCTGGCGGACTTTCGCGCGGCTGCCGGAGAGAAGTTCAAAAATCTCACTGACCGGCAAACAAAAACGATCGTTCAAACCGCCACGCAGCGCGTCCGAAATTGGGCGCACATCGGCAGTCTATCGCAGGCAAAGATCAAACTTGCCCGGATCGTGGCAACGCTGGACTCGCGGACAACCGACGTTTGCCGCGAGCTGAACGGGAAACTGATCAGAGTGGGCGTTGCCCAGACAGCAATCGAAAGATTGAATCAGCTTGAGCCGGGCGACTTTGCCGCCGAGCTGTACGAATCGGCGATCGGAAAAGCGATCTCAAAAGAACCCGTCAAAACGATTCAATCTTTTTTAGAGACGGACGGCAAAACGATCGATGACAAATTGGTGAGTATGGGGCGCGGTTTCCCTCCTTATCATCCGAATTGCCGGACAAGATTGGAAGGAATTATTGCAGGAGTAAACGATGAGTAAAGCAGTTTTAAGAGCAAAAATCAGAGTCGGAAGTGTTATCGAAACGGTGAGTCACGATGGCACAAACAAGGGCGAAAAGTTAAACGAAAGAATCATTGCCCACGCTGTCTATTCGGATGATCCAACCAGCGAAAACAAACAATGGTCGAAATGGACTCCAAGTTTTCATTTGGATATGACGATAAATAATCCAGGCGCTTGGGGAAAGGTAAAAATCGGTGAGGAATTTTTAGTTGATTTTATTCTGGCTGCCGAAACGAAAGAAAGTTAAACCGCAATATCTTGTGGAAATGTGTAGCAGCTTTCAGCTGGATTTATACAAGATGTTGTGATGAATGAAAAGGGAGTAAAAATATGCAAGCAGAATTAAAGCCGGTTATCTCAAGCAATATCGAAAGCGCGGGTTACTGCGCGGAAACAAACACGCTCGTCGTCAAATTCAAAAGCGGCAAGAAATATAAATACCCGGATGTTTCGCCGGAAGTTTACAAAGATTTCGAAGCGACATTCGGCGGCGCGGACGGTAAATCAGCCGGAAAGTTTTTCTATGCGAACATTCGCGCTTTAGCCTGCGAAGAAGTTGAGGAATAAACGATGAAGTTAGGAAACGGATTACAGATCGTCAGTTTAGAAAAGTGTTTAGCCCAGGTCAATATGCAGGCTCCGGTGCGCAGCGCCGAAATCTCTTTCGACGAAAAGCTGCCGAAGCGCGTCCGGGAAGTGATGCAGACTTCGCAATGGGCGCAGCAGAGTCAGGCTGCCGATTTTAATTTCCGCACGGTTGCATCGGACGTGCTGCCGAAGGATGAAGATTATATTTTCGTCCAGTTCCGCGCACTATCAAAAGTTTTGGTCAAAGGGCATTGGCTCGACTGGACACGCGACGGAGTTCTCGAAGAAGGC
>CADEFG010000891.1 GCA_902826505.1 uncultured Acidobacteriota bacterium | reverse complement strand
AGCTGTGGAATATGCTGCAATTGGCGCGTGTCATCACGCTCGGCGCACTCAATCGTGACGAATCGCGCGGCGCGCATTACAAACCCGATTTTCCCGACCGCAACGACGAAGATTTCCTCAAAACGACGATCGCCGAATATTCCGACGAAGCGCCGATCTTGTCTTACGAAGCGGTCGAAATCGGTTTGATCGAACCCCGAAAGCGCGATTATTCAAAAGGCAAAGCGAAAGCCGCCGCGACAGAAACTGCCAAATTACCCGCCAAAGACGGCGCACCGCAAATCGTCGGCAGCGGTCTCGAACAAAAACCCGATTCGATCAGCCGCGAAGAGATCGTCAATGAAACGGACGCGAAGATCAAAGAAGGCGAATCATTCAAGGAATAAATTGGAACAAAAAGCGGCGCGGAAAGTTTAACTCATCAAGTTTAGGGAGAAAGCAAAATGAATCTTAAAAAGTTAGTTAAATTGAGTAATATTGTCGCTTTAATCGCCAGTGTTCTTTTGGTTTATTGGGTTTTTGTTTTTATTTCAACGCAGGTTTTCGGCTTTAAAATCTTTCGCGAGAAGATTTCGGAAACATTCGCGATGAGTATTTTAGGACTTCTTGCGCTGATGGGCGGTTCGCTGATTATCAACGTCATGTTTAATCTGACGCGAATCGCCGAAAGACATAATCGGGATGAGATTGTAAATGCGAATTTTGTTTCAAAGCGGCTGGGCTGGGGCTTTCTGCTGACTTTTCCGATTATTTTCGGTATTTTGTTTATCGGAAATTATCTGACCGTTCAGAAAAAAGAAACTTTGTTGATAAATTCGGCAAAGTCAGTTGTCGAAAAATATCCGCAAAAAGCCGATATTTTATTAAATTATCAATTTGACGAAAACTGGCTGACCGGAATGAACGAGACGCTCGATATGTTCCGAAAAACCGACAAGAATTTTCCCGAAGTTTTGGTCATCGTCAAAGATTCAATTGATAACGACGAAGTGTTTTTGGGTTTTCGTCATTACACAAAAACAACTGACGAACAGTCTCAAAAGCCGAAAAGGGATTTCATTTTTAATACCGGAAAAGCCGAGCGCGATTATTTGAGCAAAGTTTTTAACGAAAATTATAGCGAGATAAAATTTTCCGCTTCGGACGGCAAATACGAGTTGTTTTATCCTGTTTCGAAAGACGGTAAAAGGGTGGTTTTGTATTTTTCCGATTTTCAGCGATACGGGAAATTGTGAAGTTAAACGGAAATGTCAGTCGTAACGAAGAAAAAAAAATATACGCCCGAAGAATATTTGGCTTTAGAGGAAAAAGCCGAGTTTCGGAGCGAATATATCAACGGCAGCATTTTCAAAATGGCTGGCGGCACGGAAGCGCACAACGATATAACTTTAAATATTGCCGCCCAGTTTAAGGAAAAATTGCGCGGGAAATGTAAGACTTTTGCAAATGATATGAAAGTTTGGGTGGAAGAAGCAGGAACATTTTTTTATCCGGATGTCACGGTTGTTTGCGGAGAGCGAAAGTTTTACAAAGACCGGAGCGATATTATTGAAAATCCGATTTTGCTGGTTGAAGTTTTATCCAAAAGCACCGAGGAATATGATAAAAACGATAAGTTTTTGACTTATCGAAACATCCCTTCATTTCAAGAATATGTTTTGGTTTCTCAGCACAGACCAGCAGTTCAACAGTTTAATCGCCAAACCGATGGTCAATGGATTTATAAAGCAACGATCGGTTTGAACAGCAAAGTTTATTTTGAATCGGTTGACACAGAACTTTCACTGGATGACATTTACGATTTAGTTGAATTTGAAGAAAAAATATGAATCAAGCAAACGTGAATCACGAAAAGAAACGATTGACGAGTCCGCCCGAGACGATCGAGATCAAGATTCAGCGGCGCGAAAAACTCGATGCCGAAACTCATTGGGAAACCTTTGAGATTCCGTATCGCAAAAATCTTAATGTGATCTCGGCGCTGATGGAAATTCGCAAAAATCCCGTGACAAAGGAAGGCAAAACGACCACGCCGCCGGTTTGGGATATGTCATGTCTCGAACA
>CADEFG010000890.1 GCA_902826505.1 uncultured Acidobacteriota bacterium | reverse complement strand
CGGTTGGAAATTGATCTTTCAGCGGACGTTTAAACGAGGCGGGACGATCGGGCTGAATCATTCAATTACCAATCCGTCGCTCGAAGAAGTGCAGAAAATTCTCAACTGGTTTGACGAAGGTCAGTGGGAAAGAAATTTTGACCGGTTCATGGTGAATTTTTACGGCATTGCCGGAGAACTTTTTCTCATCACCGGTTATTTAATGCTGGCAGTCGCGCTCGGCAGACTTTTCCAGGGTCAATGGAAACAAGCGCTGACGCTCGGCAGTCTCGGCGCGGCGATTTATTTGATCGTGAATTTCACGAATTTTTTTGGAAAGAAAAAGGAGAAAAATAATGTCAAAAACTAATATCGAATGGGTTCGAAACAAAGACGGCTCACAGGGCAATAACTGGAATCCCTTCTACGGCTGCCGGCGGAAATCGGCGGGCTGTGAAAACTGTTACGCCGAACAAATTGCCGGAAGATTTTCGGGCATTGATAAAAACAACAAGATTCTGCCTTACAGCGGGATCGCCACGAAAACGAACGGCGTCTCGCGCTGGACCGGCGAAGTAAAACTCAATGAAAACGTGTTGCTTGAACCGCTGAAAATCAAGAAACCGACGATGTTTTTTGTCAATTCGATGTCGGACACTTTTTACTCAAAATTTCCCGACGAATGGATTGATAAATTATTTGGGGTAATGGCAAGGTGTCCGCAGCATACTTTCCAGATTTTGACGAAACGCCCGGAGCGGATGCTCGAATATATTAAGACTCGCGCATATCACGCCTATAACGATGTGCGAATTGAGACTGAGCAATTTCCGCCTCGAAATATTTGGTTAGGGGTTTCCGTAGAGAATCAAAAAACTGCTGATGAACGCATTCCTTTGCTTTTAGACACACCTGCCGATGTTCGTTTTCTTTCTTGCGAACCGCTTTTGGAAAATATAAATCTTCCGCTTTATTACTGCTGTAATTGTTTCAAATTCACACAAACCGAAAGAGTTAATAACGATAAAGATTGGGGCTGTTTAATTTGCGGTTGTTATAAAACTGGCGGTTTTAAGCCAAGTACAACTATGGGAATTGATTGGATCATCGTCGGCGGCGAGAGCGGCGCAAATGCCCGTCCGATTCATCCGGATTGGGCAAGGAATATTCGTGACCAGTGCATTGCCGCGAACGTCCCGTTCTTTTTTAAACAATGGGGCGGGTGGTTTCCGATGTGCGAGAAAACGGTGGAAGGTACCGAATGGTCGATCGGCGAAGATAAGGCACGAACACATATCCATTTATGGGATGACGAGCAGGGAAATGTTTCAGTCAATATCGGCAAACATAATGCCGGCAGATTTCTGGACGGCAGAACTTGGAACGAATTCCCCGGATAAATTTATGTCGAAAATAAAGATCATCAAAACTCTGAAAAAACTGATGGCGCACGAGCGTTCGGCGCGCATTATGGGCAACACGGGTGAAGCCGATAATTTCAAATTAAAAATTGCCGAGCTTCGCGACAAACACGGGATTACGCAAGAAATCAAACTCGATGCCGAAAGCGAAGCTGAAGCCTTTGATGCCTACGGCGGCGAACCGGTATTTCCGCCAACGTCGAAACTTTTCAAAAAAAGGCGGATCTTCTGGGAGGAAGCGATCTTCGCGAATCTCTGTATCTATTTCGAATGCCGCCCGGTCGTTTTCAAAAAGAATAATCTGAAAGTCGTTATCGGCGAAAAGGAAAACCGGGGGCAGGTCATTAAATCCTATCTGCATCTCAGCGAGGAGGCAATCAAACTTTTCTGCAACTATCTTGCGCCTTTCCGGAAAGAACTTTCGCTCAAGGAAAAATTCCTGCACCGGTCGTCCTTTCTGCACGGCTTCGGTTTCGCGCTTCAGCAAAGACTTGAGCATTATAAATCGGTTTCCGCAGAACTCGAAAAGATCGAAGATCAAACCGGAATTCGTCCAAAACGGCTCGAAGGCACCCAGGCGCTTGTCCGCAAAGAATCAATCCAGGTTGCTGAAAAACGCGAGGAGATCGAACGGGAACTCGACAATCTCCAAACGATGCCGGAGCC
>CADEFG010000889.1 GCA_902826505.1 uncultured Acidobacteriota bacterium | reverse complement strand
ATTTGGATCTAATCGACCGGCGGCAATTTCCGGTCGTCGAAGCCGTTTGCGCCGACCGCCGAAGTAAAAAGAAAATTCAACAACTCACTTCTCAGTCGGGGCTTCCGCCTCCTGCCACGCCGTCCAGCCGCCGATCATCGAGAAAACGTTGCTGTAACCCATTTTTTGCAGGTTGTCCGCCGCGAGCGCCGAGCGGTAACCTCCGCCGCAATAAAGAATCAGTTCCGTTTCCTTGTCGGGATATTGCCAGACAATGTCGCGTTCGATCACGCCGCGTCCGATATGCGTTGCGCCGTGAGCGTGTGAATCGTTCCATTCGTTGTCTTCGCGGACATCGATCAGCGTCGCGCCATTTTTTATCCGTGTAAGCGTTTCTTCGACCGTGATTTCGCGGACGGACGGTTTTATATCGCTGACAAGTTTTTCAAATTCTTTTGAATGTTCCATAAATTTTTTACAAATTCTGCCGAAATGTTATTTTAATAGTGCTTTTCCGAAAAAGCACGAATGCGGAGAAAACTACGATGAAAAAGCTAAGCTTGATTTTATTATTGATTTGGTCTTTAAGCCTAACGGGCTGCAGCAAAGACGCGCAGGCAAATGCCTTTATGAAGGAATATGCGGCGGTCGTCGCCGAGGTCACCGCCAAGCTCGAAGAGGGAAAACCGGACGACGCGCGGCAAATATTCGAATCAAAAAAGAGCGCGCTCAATGCGAAATGGGACGCGGTCAAAACATCGCAGTCCTTTCAATTAAGTGCGGAAACCAAGAAACGCATCAACAGCGAGCCCGAAAAAAATATGGCTGAGTTGACGGAAGCGGCAAACAAAGCGATCAAAAAGAATCCGAACAGCGAAGCCAAAATTCAGGCTTTGGTGCTCGAATTCGCCAATGTTTTCCGGCGCTAACCGGCAGGTTTTGATGATTTTCACAAAAGCGTCTGAATCTTTTCAAACGCTTTTTCTTTTTGTCCGGCAAAGCCTTATAATGCTTCTCGAATTAGAGATTTGGTCGGTCAAACAATTTGACAGAGCGGCTGACGGAAAAGTAAATTGCAAGACTTGGAGCACAAGCCGTTCAAAAAAACATCGAAAGATTAGCGGACAACGACAATCTTTCGAGACAAAATAAAGGTCTTAAAAAATTAAACAGGAGACAAGGTAAAATATGAGAAAAGTAACATTGTTTTTGGTGATCGTGTTTTGTTTAGGGATGACCGGTTGCAGCAAAGATGCGGAAGTGCAGGCGTTTATTGACGAATTTGACGCGACGACCAAGGAAATGGTGAGCAAGATCGAAGCCGACCCGAGCTCGAAGGGCATTGACGAAGCACAGAAAGCCTTTGATGCGAAAAAAGCTTCGCTAAAGGCAAAATTCGATGCCTTTAAAGATGCCAGAAGTGCGCAGGTGAGTGCCGATATGCAGAAAAAACTCGTCGATAGTTCAAATGCCAACGGCAAAGCACTGGGTGATGTGAGGACAAAAAATATGTCGAAAATACAAGCAGATCCGGAGGCGGTGCCGAAATTCCAAAAACTTATAAAGGATTATGCGGACGCCTTTAAGATGTAGTAAAAACCGGTCAAATAATAGATCAAACGCGGGCAGAAAAGAATCTTGCCCGCGTTTTTTATTTTGCGAACTAGATGAAACCCTGAGAACTTTCTATAATGATTATTTTGCTATTTAATAAATTTTTAAATATACGAGGTTAAAACATTGGCAGAACAATTTGACGTTTGTATCATCGGTTCGGGTCCCGGCGGTTACGTTGCCGCCGTGCGGGGCGCGCAGGTCGGTTTAAAGGTCGCGATCATCGAAAAGGAAAAGGACGCGCGGCTTGGCGGAACGTGCGGTTTGCGCGGCTGTATCCCGACCAAGGCTTTACTAAACGCGGCGCATCTTTACGAAAAGGCGCAGCATTTTGAAAACTTCGGCTTAAAGGTCGAAGGCTTGTCCTACGATTTTGCAAAGGTTCAGGAATATAAATCCGGCGTCGTGTCGAAAAACTCGGCGGGCGTCACTTACCTGATGAAGAAAAACAAAGTCACGGTCTTTAACGGCTTCG
>CADEFG010000888.1 GCA_902826505.1 uncultured Acidobacteriota bacterium | reverse complement strand
CACCCTTGATCGCCATAACCGGAATGCCCCAATCGGCAACCAACGAAGCCGCCACATCATCCTGGGTCGAAAGCGGATTTGAGGCGATCAAAGTCGCTTCGGCACCACCGGCTTGAAGAGTCCGGGCTAAGTTTGCCGTTTCGGTCGTAATATGAGCGCAGGCGACGAGTTTGATACCTTCAAGCGGCTTCTCAGCTTCAAAACGCTCACGGATTAAACGTAACACAGGCATTTCACGGTCTGCCCATTCGATTCTTTGTTTTCCTTGCGGTGCAAGATTGATGTCTTTGATGTCGTATTCCATTGAAATTCCTTCTTTTGCCATAATTTGTTAATAAAAATGGTTTTTGGTCTTTGGTTTTTGGTCGTTGAGTAAAATCAAACCCAAAAGACCAAAGACCAAAGACCAAAAACCGAAAATAATTTAGATTCCTGTTCCGGTTCCGAGTGCTTCATTTCGTAAAGCCTCAGCTTTATCGGTCAGTTCCCAGGTAAATTCGCTGCCGGTGCGTCCGAAGTGACCGAATTTCGCGGTTTCTTTATAGATCGGGCGACGCAGATCAAGTGTTTCAATAATGTCTTTCGGTGTTAATTTGAAATTGTTGCGAACGATTTCCGAAAGTTTTTCGTCATCGACGCGCCCCGTTCCATCGGTATCGACCAAAACCGAAACCGGTTCAGCAACCCCGATCGCATATGCCAATTGGACGGTACATTTTTCAGCCAAACCGGCAGCGACGATGTTTTTAGCTATATATCGCGCCATATATGCGGCTGAACGGTCTACTTTCGTGGGGTCTTTGCCCGAAAACGCGCCGCCGCCGTGCGGGGCATAACCGCCATAGGTGTCAACGATGATCTTTCGACCCGTTAAACCGGCATCGCCCATCGGACCACCGACGACAAAACGACCGGTCGGATTGATATGAAACTTTGTGTTTTCATTAAGAAGTTCGGCGGTAACTGTTGTTTTGATGATTTTTTCCATGATGTCGGCGCGTAATTGCTCGGTTGTGACATCATCGGCGTGCTGTGTTGAGATAACGACCGCTTCAACCCGGAAGGGATGACCGTCGCGGTATTCGATGGTTACTTGGGATTTTCCGTCGGGACGAAGATAAGTTAATTCTCCGGTGCGGCGCGCGTCCGATAATCTTTTTGTCAGATTATGTGCAAGTTGGATCGGTAAGGGCATCAGTTCCGGGGTTTCGTTGCAGGCAAAACCGAACATCAAACCTTGATCGCCCGCGCCGCCGGTATCGACGCCCTGGGCAATGTCAGGCGATTGTGTGCCGACCGCGTCCATGACGCTTAAAGTGTTGCAATCATAGCCATAACTGGCATCGTTATAACCGATATCATCGATCGTTTCGCGGACGATTTGTTTGTAATTAACCCGGGCGTTTGTTGTGATTTCACCGGCGATAACGGCAAGACCCGTTGTAACAAGCGTTTCACAAGCAACTCTGCCTGTCGGGTCTTGTGCCAAAATCGCGTCCAAAACCGCATCTGAGATTTGGTCGGCGATTTTATCCGGATGTCCTTCCGTGACTGATTCGGAAGTAAATAAAAAATTTGCGTTGCTCAATGTTTGAAAACTCCTTATATAGAGAAAGATAATTATTCGGGTAGAATAACAAAAGGGAAATTTTAACTTTTTGAAAGGAAAGTGTCAAAAGCAGAAAACTTTCAGAAATAAGATTGTGCCGCCAAAGCCGAAAACTACGGGTTCGATTCATTAATAAAGTTCGAGTAAAACTTCACACTCTCCGTGGAAAATCCCGCAAAAAAAATTCAAAGCGCGAAAAAAAATCAAAGAAACAGCCAACCGCTTGCGGCATAAGCATTGCGTTCACGAATTTTCGTTGGCGGATTCGAAATGAAATTCAATATTTTTAGATAAAGAAACAAAATTATGATTCGGGCAAAAATAAACGGAACAGAATATGAATTTACGGAAGGCATCTCTATTCTTCAGGCGGCACAGTCCGTAAAGATAGAAATACCGACCCTGTGCAATGATGAACGGCTCAAACCGGTCGGCGCGTGTCGGCTGTGTTTGGTCGAGAT
>CADEFG010000887.1 GCA_902826505.1 uncultured Acidobacteriota bacterium | reverse complement strand
CAGGTTTCCATCAATTTTAAAGCCAGTTCATAGGAATTGCCGTAGTTCAAGCCGCGTCCGACAACCACGCAATTTTCCATAAACACGTAACGTTTGACCAATTCTTCAACATTTACTTTAAGTTGTAGAGCCTGTGCCGCGTAATGAGGTATTTTCTCAAAATTAATTTTCGCATCCGCCAAAATCGAGGCAAGCATATAAAAATGTAGCATTTGCCCGGTGTAGGTCTTGGTCGCGGCGACCGATTTTTCACGACCGGCATGGATCAAAAGCGTTTCATCGGCAATTTTTGCCATCGTCGAATCAGCTTCATTCGTGATTCCGATCGTCAATGCGCCCGAAGATTTGGCACTTTCAAGTACGGAATTGATATCCGTGCCCTCACCTGATTGCGAAACGCCGATAACGACCGCGCGACTTAAATTGAGTTTAGCGTTATAGAGTGTAAAAACCGACGGGGCGGAAAGTGAAACCGGAATTCCGGTTGTAATTTCAAGCAAATAGCGACCAAAAAGTGAAGCATTGTCTGAACTTCCGCGAGCCACTAAAACGATCAGGTCGATTTCTCTGTTGTTCAAAAATCTTCCGAGGGATTCCAATTTTGCGCGTTCCGTTTGAATCGTTCTTTCCAGTACGACGGGTTGTTCGGCGATTTCCTCAAGCATCAATGACATAAATATTATTTTTCGGCAATAATTTCTTCCGAATCAGTTTTTTGTACCGTTTTTGTTTCCTTGTTTTCGATTTCTTTGAGGACGGCATTTAAAGCGCCGCCGATCAAAATCACCAAAGCCGTCAGATAAAGCCAGAGCAATAAGATTATGACCGCTCCCAAAGAACCGTAAGTTTTATCGTAATTGTTGAAATAATTAAGATAAATTCTGAAACCATTGGTCAGCAAAAGCCATAGGATAATGGCGGTTATCGAACCGGTCGAAACCCAATTGCACTGCGAATTTTTTTGATTGGGCAAATATTTATAAACCAAACCGAAGGTCAAAAGCAAAACCAGTATAAAAGTAATCCATTGAATAATTTGCAAAATCACAAAGGATTCGATCGGCAGGTTTATCAAACCCAGCAACAGCGAAAGAAATTTCCAGCCGTAAAAAACAATCCCTAAAACAAAGGATAGGAGAAAAATTAAAATCAAAGTCAGGAGCAAAGATTCGAGTTTTGTTTTCCACCACGATCTGGTTTCCTTTAATTGATAAACGTGATTGAGCGCGACCCGCAAACTGTCCATACCGGCGGAAGCCGACCAAAGCGCGACGAGAAAGCCGAAAGTTAATTTTCCACTTGAACTATTTTCAGTTACTTCGAGGATCGTTTTTTGGACTAAAACATAAGCGGAATTTGGCATGATCTGGCGCAAATAAGAAAACAATTCCATTCTTAAATCGTCGGCTTGACCTAAAATCAAACCGAAGAGGTTGACCAAAAAAAGAAGCAGTGGGAAAAGTGAAAACGAAAGATAAAAAGCCACTTGCGCCGAACGACTGAGAATGTCTTCATCCCAAAATTTATCATAGAGGCGATAGATGACCGTCTTAATTCTGATGAATTTTTCGCCGAAAGTTGAGGACATAACATTTTAGCCGGTTGCTAGTTTTGGTTCATTTTTATTTTCGCCGATTGAGCAAGATTTTGCCAGTTTTTTTAGTTCGTATAACTTCATCAATGCTTCGACGGGTGAAATCGAATCCAAATCAATTTCTTCCAGTTTTTTCTCCAGAGTGTTTTCCGCAATTGAACGCCGGACACCACTAACGAGTTGAAAGTCACCGGCACTTTCATATTTCGCCAGAAGTTCAACCGCTCGTCTGATAACGGGTTTTGGCAAACCGGCAAGTTTGGCGGCATAAACTCCATAGCTTTTCGATGTAAAACCATTTTCAAGTTTATATTTGAAGGTCAATTCACCGGAATTTTCTTCAATCAAAAAATGTAAATTCCTAAGTTTCTGCAAGCTCTCCGAAAGCTCCGCTAATTCGCGATAATGGGTGGCAAAAAACGTTTTGGTATGAAGTTTCGGGTGATTATGGATAAATTCGATAACCGCCGTCGGAA
>CADEFG010000886.1 GCA_902826505.1 uncultured Acidobacteriota bacterium | reverse complement strand
AAAATCAATGGCGGAAAACGATCTGAACGGCATTTTCAATAATGTCGTGCTTATTACAAAACTTGGCGATCAGCGCGGGCAAGCGGCGTTTGATTTATTAAAAACAAAATTCAAGGATGATGCCAATGCTCTGACGGCGGTTAATCAATTCGAAACGCAATTTAAGGAATCGATCAAGAAATCTTAAACATTAGATTTTACAAATATGAAAAAAATCAACCAAAATCAACTTGTTCGAAGTAGTGAGATAGAATGGAAATCGCTGACCGAGATCGATGAAGACGATGTAAAAGGCGTTTATGTCAAATCTTTACTTTTTGACGAAAAATCACAGCGTTCGCCGACGATCCTTTTGAAATTTGATGCCGGTTCCAGTTATCCACTGCACACGCATCCCGGCGGCGAAGAGGTTTTTGTGCTCGAAGGCGACATTCATCTCGGCAAAGATCATTTACTGGCGGGCGATTATCTATTTACGGCGCCGGATAATCTGCATGCGGCAAGAAGCGACGGCGGCTGCATTTTATTTTTAAAAGCACCTTTAGCGACCGAATTGGTGGAAAAAAATGAACGAACAAATTAATCAAACAAAACGCACAAAGCTCAAGCGAATTCCGAAACGCGGGAATTTTGAGCGCGCGGAAATTTACAAAATCTTGGACGAGGCGATCGTTTGTCATGTCGGATTTGCGGTTGAAAATCAGCCGTTCGTGATTCCGACATCGTTTGCGCGAATCGATGACCGGTTGATGATCCACGGTTCGGCGGCGAGCCGAATGATGCGCTCTTTACGCGAAGAAATTGACGTGTGCGTGACCGTCACGCTGATCGACGGGCTGGTGCTCGCGCGCTCGGCTTTTCACCATTCGATAAATTACCGTTCGGTCGTGGTTTTCGGCAAAGCGAAAATCATCGAGGACGACAAAGAAAAATACGAAGCTCTTCAGGCTTTTACCGAGCATATCGTGCCGGGACGCTGGTCGGAAATTCGTCCGCCGACCGCGAACGAACTCAAAGCGACAACCGTTTTATCGCTTCCGCTTTCGGAAGCTTCGGCAAAAATCCGCACCGGAAATCCGGTCGATGACGAGGAAGACTACGATCTGGATGTCTGGGCGGGCGTTCTTCCGCTGAATTTGACGACCGGCAAACCGATCAGTGACGACCGGTTAAAAAAAGGAATGAGCGTTCCTTCGAATATCTTAAATTACAGCCGAAGAAAATGATCGCGATAGCCGAAACAAACAAAGAAATTCAGGAATGTTACGCGGTTGTGGCGGAGCTTCGACCCCATATTTCGTTTGACGAGTTTTTGCCGAGAGTTAAAGATTTGGGGGCAAAAACCGGTTTTCGTTTGGTTTACCTAAAGGACGAAGAAGTTAAAGCGGTCGGCGGATTCAGAATTTCAGAATGGCTCGCCGGTGGTAAATATCTCGAAATCGAAGACCTCGCGACAAAAGACGGCGAGCGATCGAAAGGCTACGGCGGCGAGCTCTGCGATTGGT
Organism: uncultured Acidobacteriota bacterium; assembly: GCA_902826505.1. Taxonomy (GTDB): domain Bacteria; phylum Acidobacteriota; class Blastocatellia; order Pyrinomonadales; family Pyrinomonadaceae; genus JAFDVJ01. The sequence goes on along the minus strand of CADEFG010000886.1, from coordinate 569 downwards.
TGGTCTTACACGCCAAAGAAAACGGTTGCGATCAGCTTCGGCTGGTTTCGAATGTCGTCAGATTCGCCGCGCACAGGTTTTACCTGCGAAAAGGAATGATTATCCAAGCGCACTATTTTTCGATGAATTTGAAATAAAAAAAGCCGGAGGAGCTTCTTCTGCTCGTCCGGCTTTAATCCAATATCGCCGAAATTTAGTTGACCGGCTCAGCCCATCGCGGCATTGCCACGGCTTGATTCAGATAAACGCCGAATTCGGTGCCCGATTTGACTTCGGCATTTTCGCCCTTTGTAAATTTTTCACCCAAAAATCCCGCGCCCGCACCGAGCAAACCGCCGATCAGCGCTCCTTTACCTCCGCCGATCGCCGCACCGAGAACGGCACCGCCGCCCGCGCCGCCGCCGATAAAGATGATTTTCCGGTTTTTCATTTTATCGCCCGAAGCCGTGCTTTCATTGTCGCTTTTCGCCTCTTTGGTGTTCAGATCGGTCAATGAACCGTTGATCGAGCGGATTTTTCCGGTCGGCAGTTTGACCGAAGTAAAGGTAACGCTGATCTGTCCGGGATTA
>CADEFG010000885.1 GCA_902826505.1 uncultured Acidobacteriota bacterium | reverse complement strand
ATCCGTGTATGCTGCACAATTAATCACCGCATCGAATTTTTCTTGCTCGAACAAATCAAAAACCTCTAATTGATCGGCAATATCGAGTTTCTGCCGCGTCAGCGCGACCGTTTCGTCGCCGATTGATTCACAATATTTCGCCGTTGCCCGCGCAACCATTCCGTTCGCGCCTGTGATGAGAATTTTCATAATTTATTTCAAGCTCGCGCCGTACATTTTTTTGTAATAATCGCGATACGCACCGTTGCGGATTCGCTCGACCCAATCCTGGTTTTCCTGATACCAGCGGATCGTTTTCCGTAAGCCATCTTCCCAATCGGTTTGCGGCTTCCAGCCGAGTTCCGTTTCCGACTTTTCGGCTTCGATCGCGTAACGCCGGTCGTGTCCGAGACGATCGGCGACAAATTTTATAAGGCTGTGCGGTTTCCCCAAAAGGTCTAAGATGGCTTTGACGACATCGATGTTAAATTGCTCGTTGCGTGCGCCGATGTTGTAAACTTCGCCCGATTTTCCGCGCTCGAATGCGAGCCAGATCGCCCGCGCGTGATCTTCGACATAAATCCAGTCGCGGACGTTTCGTCCGTCGCCGTAAACCGGCAGCGCTTCATCATTCATCGCATTGGCAATCATCAGCGGAATCAGTTTTTCGGGAAACTGGCGCGGACCGTAATTATTTCCGCAGCGCGTAATGACCGTGTCAAGCCCGAAAGTTTCACGTGCCGCCCGCACAAAATGCTCTGCCGCCGCCTTTGATGCGGCATACGGCGAATTCGGCTTCAAGGGCGAAAGCTCCGTAAAATAAAGATTGCTTTCATCCGGCAGACTGCCCATCACTTCGTCGGTCGAGATATGAACGAATCTCTTAACGTTGCGGGCGCGGGCGGCGTCGAGCAAAACCTGCGTTCCAAGAACATTGGTCGTGACGAATTCGCTCGCCGATGTGATCGAACGGTCAACATGCGATTCGGCGGCGAAATTAAAAACCGCTTCCGCGTCGGCGGGCAAAGCATTTAAAACCGCGTCCTTATCGCAAATATCGCCTTTTACGAATTTATGGCGCGTCTCGTCCAAACCTTTTAAGTTTTCAGGATTTCCGGCATACGTCAAGGCATCGAAGTTGATAACCTCAATGTCCGAACTCTCTTCTAAAATCTGGTGAATAAAAGCAGAGCCGATAAATCCCGCGCCGCCGGTGATAAAAATTTTCTTCATAAAATTTTTCAATTACGAATTTCAAATTACGAATTATAGAAAACTTTCCCTAAAATTCGTAATTCGTAATTTGAAATTCGTAATTTATTTATTTAACAGGCGCATTTGCTTGAGCAAAATGTCGGCGTATTTTTTTGGCGTGTTGATGTTTTTTAGAATGATTTTTCCGCCGTCCTCGCTCGCGTTGTCAATCACCAGATTGCCGAAACCGAGCATTCTTTGCGTGATCGTCGAAGAAACCGAGACATCCTGAATCGAACGAAGCGGCACATTGCGCGAGTTTTGAAAGATAAATCCTTCGTCAATCTCGACCTTTGCATCGGTCAGCGTGTAGCGCACCATTTTTTGCCGCAGATGATAATACGCCGGGATCAAAAACAAAGGCAGTGCAACCAACGCCGAAATAAAAAAGCTGATACCGAAGGTCGCTAAAATGGCAACCAAAAGAAGCACGCCGATCGCCGCCAAAATGTAGCCCATTTTGACAAACATCAGCGTCGGGCTGATCGAAAAAACCTTTCTTTCTTCATCTTCCGCGCCGGTTTCCACGGTAAATTTTCGCGCGACCCGCGTTTCTTCTTCGGCTTCGAGCGCGTTGCCGCATTTTTGACAATAAACCGCTTCATCGGAATTATTTGCGCCGCATTTTATACAAAACATATTAATCAATGAATAATGGAAAATGGAAAATGGAAAATAAAATTGATTTCTCATTTTCTATTTTCCATTTTCCGTTTTTCATTATTCGCTAATAATACATCAGTTCGGAAGTTCACACAAAAAAAAGCGGTCAGCAACGCTGCTGACCGCGAATCTTTTTCAGACAAGAGGAGAAGAGATTACACTCTCCGTGAAAGACCGTCAAA
>CADEFG010000884.1 GCA_902826505.1 uncultured Acidobacteriota bacterium | reverse complement strand
TTCCCGGAGTTTCGTCGTAAGAACCTTCGCCGAGACACAACACTACGACATCCGAATCCTTCGCTTCGTCAACCGCTTCCTTAATATTGACTTCTTCGTCGGTCATCGTCGGTGTGCCGCCCGAACCGGTGTTCGGCGGACGCACGAGCCGCGTGCCCTGCCGGAATTCAAAATTCTTTTTACCGATCTTGGCTTCGATCGCTTTTTGGATAGTCAGCTTGTCGGTCGGGTAAAGCGACGGTTCGGAACCTTGCCAAACCCATGTCCAGCCGTTATTTAAAGAGATCAAAGAATCAGACGTCGGACCCGTCACGAGAACTTTTTTGTTTTTTGAGAGCGGCAAAATATTGTTGTCGTTCTTGAGTAAAACAAGCGATTCACGCGCCGCCTGCAGGCTGACTTCCGTGTATTCGGGTTTCCCGAAATTGTTTTTGACCGCCGCGTTCGGGAGCGGATTTTCAAATAATCCGAGCTGATATTTGACGCGTAAAATGCGGCGCACGGCATCGTCAATTCTTCCGACCGGCACTTTTTTCTCTTTGACGAGCTCGATTAAATAATCCGAAAAACTATAACTCTGCGGCACCATGCTCATATCGATTCCCGCCATGATCGCCATTCGCGTCGCTTCTTTTTCGTCCGCCGCGACTTTCCATTCCGTGACGAGCTTTTTAATGTCATTCCAATCGGAAACGATAAAACCATCGAACTTCAGCTCATTTTTCAAAACATCGGTCAACAGATATTTATTGATATGTCCGGGCACGCCGTTGATTTCCGCCGAATTGACCATCACGGTGCGCGCGCCCGATTTGACCGCTGCGTCAAAGGGCGGCAGAAAATATTCGCGCAGATAATTTTCGGGAATCCATGCCGAAGTCCGGTCACGCCCGCTGAGCGGAAAACTATAACCGACATAATGTTTCAAACTCGACGCGACCCGTTTATCATCGCTCACATCGGTGCCTTCGAGCCCGCGCACGAACGAAACGCCCAATACTTTCGCCAAATACGGATCTTCGCCGAAAGTTTCCCAGAAACGCGCCCAGAGCGGTTGCCGACCGACATCCAAAACCGGTGAAAAACTCCACGGAATCGCCGCCGCCCGCGTTTCCATCGCCGTAATTTCCGCCGCTTTCTCCATCAAAGCCGGATTCCACGTTGCCGCCATTCCGATCTCTTGCGGAAAAAGCGTCGGATCGCGGATATAATTAGCACCGTGAGTCGAATCGATCCCGTACATATTCGGGATCTTGAGCCGCGTTTTTGCCGAAGCCGCTTGAATCGCACCGATCACTTTCCACCATTTTTCAACCGATAACGCGTGCCCGTTGACGTTCAGGATCGAGCCGACCTTATATTGAACGATCGCTTTTTCAAGCTTCGCCGCATCGATTTCAATATTTGAGTCTTCGCCCGAGGTGATCTGCCCGATTTCAAGCTGCGTCATCTGCCCGACTTTTTCTTCGAGCGTCATTTTCTTGAGCAACGCTTCGATCTGCACCGCGTAATCTTTTAGTTTCGGTCTTTTCACGACCTGACGAAAATAAGCATCGCTGTCCGGGATTTCGGTCGAAACCAAATCTTGCCTGCTTTGCGCGAAACTTTGTTGTAGTTGCAGACAAAAGGTCTGAAAACTGATGGCGACTAATAAAAATAGTGCTGACTTTTTCATTGAATTTTAGTTTTCCTTAGAATAAAAGAAGAAATTGTAAAGCTGATGATACATTCTATTTTATACTTTCAAAATCTTCAAGAACTATTTTGATTTTCTCGGCGATTTTCCTAAAAAACACGGCTAAATATAACAAACCAATCTATTTTCCGCCTCTCAAGGTATTGCGGGTCACGGCTGCGACGACTTGATCCGCTTCTCTCCGATCAATAAATTAAAAATTTCGCGGCGATCCGCGGAAAAATGATTTTATTATTGGTCTGACCAATTTTCAACGGCTGTGTAACTTTTTACATTTTAATTTTTTTGCTGTTTCCGGCAACGATAGATTTTGCCCTTTCCCAGAAATAATTTTTTTTTCGGCGAACCTTTCGCTCTCCTGAAAATCAATTAAAATGCAGACTTAGTTTTAGTTCCGGACAAAA
>CADEFG010000883.1 GCA_902826505.1 uncultured Acidobacteriota bacterium | reverse complement strand
CGATAAATTCTATGTTTCGGCAAGCCGTTCGCCGCTTTGCCAGCGGGGTTTGTGCCGGACGATCGAGGTCGGTTTCGGCTATAATTTGCTCGCCCAGGACAAAGATTCGCCGGTCGGTTTGACGACCTACGCGAGCATCGAAGGCAACGATAATTTTACCGAAGAATACACATACAATCTGCAGGCGATGCTTTCTGCCAGAGTCAACAAACGCGTCTATCTGTTCTTTTCGCCCGCCGTTCATCTGAACGCCAACGGTCAACGCCGTTTTAATCCGCGTCCCGATCAATTTTTCCCGCCCGCCACCATTGCCAACAACTTTGAGCTTCCGACCAACGGCGCGTCGTTCGGCTTCGGGGCAAGCGTTCTGATTCGCCACGATATTGTCGCTTTGTTCGATTTTGCGCCGCGCATCGGGTTCAAGCTCGGACAGGTTGACGCGATTTTCGGCAATAATTTCAACGTCATCGGCTTTAAAAATACCTCGCAGCCGTCGATCGGGTTCGGGATCCAGAAAAATATCGGCAAACATTCGTTTGCGCTGACGTTTTCAAATACGCAAACCAGCACGACGAGCCGCTATAATTCAAGCAATCTGGTCTTAAAACCGCGAAGATTGACGATCGGTTTTAATTTATCGAGAAGATTTTAAAAACCAGAGGATTTTGAGAAAAAATAGATTCGATGATTCAATATACGATTTATTGCGACGCCTGCGGGGAGATGATCGATATTCAGTCGGGAAGTGCGCGCCAAGCCCGCAAAAAAGCCAAAGCCAAAGGTTTGCTGGTTCGCATTCTGCGCAAAGACTACTGCCCGCAATGCGCCGAGAAACTTCACCAACAAGGCGAAATTGACAACTATCGGACGGAGGATTAAAGCCGGGAAAGCAATATCGCAAAAAGCCGAGCCATGACTTGTAAAAAGTTTTATGAAATATCCAGGAATTAATTTCAAGATCGCGAAAACGTTCCTTTTCGAAACAATATTTTGTTCACGGGTATTTTGGGAACAAGTTTAATTGATTGGTGTCTAAAGTAATCAGGAATAGGTTTTCGATTAGGAGGTGAAAGATGTCAGCTAGAATTATGTTGTTCTCGTTACTGGTCTTATTACCGCTCGCTACTGTCTCTCTCGCCGATCACCTTCCTGATAATTTACAGTTGAAAAGTCGTCCGGAAAAAACATTGGCGGGGATCCGCCTCGGACGCAGTAAATTGTCGGATGTTATCAAAATGTATGGCGAGCCGCCCTGTTTAATAAAAGAAGAGATGCCTGCCGGTTATGTAGACACGCATCATTATTATTGGTATGAGGGCGAAGTCAGACTCCATGTGGTCGTTTTCCGCAGCAAGGAATTGGTAGGCGATGAATATATCGCGATGGTGGAGATCGAAGGTTCGGCGATGGACGGGACGATCGGTCGCACCGGAGCGGGACTGAAACTCGGTTCCGGGTTTTCAAAATTAAAACGAATCTACGGAAGGCGCTTTTATCTCCGGAACATTCCCGAGTATGATATTCACGATGTGATGGTTCAGTGGCGGAGCGGATATTCCTTAGTCGCCGAGTTAAATCAGGAAAATATAATCAAACGTTTATCGCTCTTTTCACCGGAGTAAGACTTTCATTAATGGTAAAAACTATCTTCGAGTTTGGTAAACGCCTTGTCAGTAGTCAATTTGGTTTGTTTTTGCTTGTCATCCATCTAATTATACTGGTTTACAGGTTCATCCCGAGAACTTTGATAAATTCGGAAAAAACTTGTAATTTGGAGTTTCGATCGCCTGGTTGGATTTATATTGCAGGCGATTATTTTCACTTTGCCTACGAGAATATATTGATGCAGACTGTCTTGTTACTTGATTTGCCGGTTCTAATTATTGCAGAATCGATTGTAAATCTCTTCTCATATCTGAACTGGTGTGATTTTACGAAATCCTGGGTGATTGCCGGTCTTTCCCTGATTTTTGCTTCGCTGCAATGGTTGTTGGTAGGATTGGGATTACAGGAATTTTACCGACTTTTGAAAAATCTAAAATAAATTCTCCAACAGTGTGGTTCACAAATTTCCTTTGGCACCAGCTAATAAAATATGTTCA
>CADEFG010000882.1 GCA_902826505.1 uncultured Acidobacteriota bacterium | reverse complement strand
GACGCACGAAACCGCGCTGGTCATCGGTGGGCGAAGGAAACGGAGGATCGTGTATTAGACTTCCACCTTGGTCCAAAGCCGTGCTGCTGCCGAGCAAACCGTGAGTCGGCGTGGTTCCGCCATAAAGATTGAGCGGCGCGAGTCGAGGATTGAGCGGCGATGCACCCGTTCCGGTTTGGTCAAAAGGTTGGTTGAATGTCGTTACCGCGCCTTTATTTCCGATTAAATTAAAATTAAGCGAGTTGAAAACACCGGCGACATCCGGCGTAACAAAATTATTGACATTTCCCGCGATGATGCTGTTTCCGACGTTCATATTTCTTTCCGAAATAAAACCGCCCGCGCTGTTTTCTCCAACCGCGTAATTATTGGTTATCGTGGTGCTGTCCATTTTAGAATTGAACAAGACAAAAGTGTTTTCGGCATACAAACCACCGGCAGAATTTGGCGCGGACTCTAAATTTCGATTTCCGCTAATGGTCGAATTTCTGAACTCGCTGAAGTTCTCCGTCCGAACTCCCGCCACTGTTTTTGGGTCAGAACCTGTGGCGACATTGTTGATGACCGAAGTTTCATACAAATTCACGGCGCGCCCGTAAATTCCGCCGCCAGTTTGGGCTGAATTGTCCGAAACAACGCATCTTGAAAGCGTCAGAAATCCTTCCGAAAATATTCCGCCGCCATATGCATGAGGAACTTTTCCGTCCGTAATGGTCATTCCACTCAAGGTTACGGAGTTAGTGAGTCCGGACATAGAAAAAACATTGAAATTGGCGTCGTCATTGAGTCGGCTTACGCCCGCGATCCTCAGCAAATCCGCGCCCGGACCTTCAATTGTCAGAGATTTGTTGAAAGTTAATCGAGCATCCTGCGGTAGAGTGGGCTGAATGCGCAAGTCAATAATTTGCGGTGTGTTGAAAAGCGGGGAAAATTTGATTTTTCCGCCTGCCGGAATTTCATTAATTGCTTCGCGCAAGCTGCAATGCGCTAAATTGCAGCCTGCCGTATCCACGACATCATCGGTCGCGTTCACCACCAGTTCGTCAAACGTCATTACCAAATCCCAACCGCCGCTGAATTCACCGCTGTCGCCGGGCGTATCGTCAACGACGAGCAGTTTCCATTCGCCGTTCGGATTTATTCCGTTAAAAACGTTGAGATTCGCGGCGAAGTTCGTTGCCGCGCCCGGTCCCGGCGAGCTAAAAATATCGGTTAAGGATTCATAATTGACCGGACGCGAGATAACCGTATTGCTCGTTCCGGTCGGCAGCGGTCCGTTGTCGGCGATAACGGTGGGCGCGGCTTGGTCGAACGTAAAAAACGTCTGGTCGTTAAATCCCGTGCCGCCCGCGTCCGACATCAAAACCGTGCCTACGCCGTTCGGCGCAAGCAGATAAATATCGAGGTCGTCGGCTCTGCCGTTGTTCAAAAACCGCAGATTGACCGTGAGTTTGCTGATCCGCGTTCCCTGCGCGTTGACATTGATAACCGAAGGATACGGCGAAGCATTGCCGCTGTCAGGAATAGAAATGGACAAATGATTTGAAAAAGTCGTCGGATTAGCTTGCGGACTTGACGGCGAAACTTCATCAAACGATTGTGCCGTTGACTTTGTTTGATTGAAAGTCGTGCTCGAAAGCAGACCGAAAATAAATCCGATGCTCAAAATTAAGCGAATGGTTTTAGTTCTGTTTTGTTTTATGTCTTTAAACTTTTTCATGAATTCTCCTGCAACTATACGACATGTTGTTAAAATTCCAACCGGTTCAGTAGTAATGCCTCATAACGTAAAATAAACTTGTTTTTGTGACGAATACTTCACGCATAAATGTGTAACTCTGAACGGTTTTTACGGAATAAATGCCCCCGGCACGAGCCGGTCGCCGCTCGCTCCGAACGTCGTAAAGACCGTACCCTGCGTTTGCGTTGACGAATACCAGGTCAATGTTGACGGGCGGAAAACGGTTGCGTCCATGATCCCGTTACCGTCGTAATCGCCCGGCGCCGCAAGGTCGCCCACCGCGCCCCACGGAAACGAGAAGAACGAAAGATCCTCGCTCCGCTGGACATACCAGACGCTGGTCGATGGACGATAGATCGCGA
>CADEFG010000881.1 GCA_902826505.1 uncultured Acidobacteriota bacterium | reverse complement strand
CGCCGTGAAGATCGGCGAGAAAACGAAATCTTTGAGGATCGCGTTTTTATACGGACTGGTGATGACCGCGCTGAGAACGACGCGATGACGCTGGTCGAAAGCCGAAAGACTGCGATCCTGACGCGTGTTGAAAGGATTCTGCGCCAGATAATCGGTGTTGAAATCCGTTGCTTCATCGATCGTCTTCGAATAAGTGTAATTGGCATTGATGCTGTAATTACGCGAAAACCGTTTGGTGATCTGCAAAGTTCCGGCATTGTAAAAAGTATTGGCAACCGATTGATATTCGGCGTCGAGCGCGTAAAGCGGCAGCGGAATCGGCAGCGTGACGGTTCCCGGAACGCCCGGCAGCGTGATGCCCGGAACGTTGAAAACGCCTCGTTCGGTCGCAAATAAACAAGCCAAACCCGTAAAGCGGCTGACATAAACTCCGTTAACCGGCGTACAGGAGGCAGGCGGTGCCTGTGCGGCTGAAGTGATCGGAACATAATCGCGCACATCAACCGGACGGACGATGTGTAACCCGCGCGAAAACAGGTAACTTGCTTCGACGACAAATCCGCCGCCCAAATCCTGCTGAATCGCGCCGCTGACCTGATACGTTTCGGGATTTTGATAGTTTTGACCGATCCGAATTCTGGCTTCCAGCGGTCTGCCCGGTGTCGTAATCAAGCCGAACTGGGTTAAATCGGAGGCGCGGATCTGGCGCGTACCGATAACGCCCTGCGCGAGCAAAGTTTGATAGATCCGCGCGGCGCCGAACGATCCCGGCAGATTGATCGCCGAAACGACGATGTTGATGTTATAAGGCTGCGTACCGGAAGCCAGAGTATTGGTGACGTTAGTAATCTGGTTGTCGATCTGTCCGGTGAAAATCCCCGCACCGGCGCGCAGAACCGTTTTACCGTTGTTGAAAATGTCCCACGAAAAACCGACCCGCGGCTGAAAATTATTTTTATCGGTCGGAACCGGATCGGCTTCGTTCTGGATAAAATAACGCAACCCGTAATTTAATGTGAAATTGGGTCGCACCTTCCAACTGTCCTGACCGAAAACGGAAAATTTCTGTCCGCTGCTCGCAAATCCCGGCAGACCGAAACCCTGCTGATAAACCTGCGGCAAATTTGCGTTATACGCCTGCAATGCATTGATCGAAGTGTTTTGCAGAGTATTGATCAACAATCCGGCAAATTGCGGCGTGATCGTCCCGTTTCCGGCGTCGGTCTGAATTTGGATGATCACCGGATTTTCGTTTGCCGTCGTTCGAATGTCCGGATCGGGGAAGAAAACGCCGAACGGCAGCGAGCCGAAACGAAATGTGCCCGGCAGATAGGTTTCCGAAGTCGTCGAAATGCGGTTGTATTGAAAAACCGCGCCGACCTTGATCGTATGTGCGCCGCGCACGAATGAAAGCGTGTCGGCGAGATCGAACTGGCGCGTGATGCTGTTGGACGGGAGAAAAATGTCGCGTCCAAAATTTCCGTAACCGAGAATGTTGATTTCCGGTCCGAACGGATCGTTTGGTGTCACGCGTAATTTGTAATAAGAAAACTGGGCGCGAAATTCATTGACCGTCGTGCTGTTAAAAGTATGATTTTCCGAAAGCAGAATTCCCGAGCTCGGATTATCGATCGCCCGTCCGCGTGAAACGGCGTTCAAGGCGCCCGTCGCCTGATTCTGGTTGGATAATTTCGCATAGTTCAACCGCACAAATCCGGTATCCGAATCGCTGAAGGTGTGGTCGATCCGCCCGGAGATCAGAGCGCTCTTATCTTTTGCCGGAAATTGTCCGCTGGTCGTCGCGTAAAGATTGAGCGTTCTGGTTGACGGCGCGGTCAAAAACGAACGGAGGGCAGCCGCCGTCGCGGCAAACTGCGGTTTCGATGCCAGATATGTCAAAAATTGATTTTGACTGGCGGAAGACGTATCGCCGACCAGCCTAAAAGTATTTCCGCGGAGCGAATCGTCCAATGTCACGAACGATGTCAGATTTTGGTTTAATCCTTCGGCGGAGACAAAGAAGAATGTTTTATTTTTGACAATCGCGCCGCCGACCGAACCGCCGAATTGCTGGCGATTGAATGGCGACTTGCCGTTCGGATTAAAATC
>CADEFG010000880.1 GCA_902826505.1 uncultured Acidobacteriota bacterium | reverse complement strand
CGGAAATTACCTGGTTGATGACGGATCGTTTTTGATTTTGAACGAATTACAACCCTACACGATTACGATTGATTCCGAAAAACCGCTTGAGCCTTTTATCATATTTTTTGAAACGGATTTTGCCGAAGAAGTTTATCGGAGTTTGATCGCAAAAAACGCTCAATTGATTGATGATCCCGAAAAACCTTTGCTGGAGCGAATAGATTTTGTGCAGAAACTTTATTCCCGTCATTTGATCGAAGATATTTTGACGGAGCTCAGAAATTCGATTCAGCAAATGAAAGACGATCAGGTCTGGCTGCGCGAAAAGCTGCACGCGGTAATGCAGCGGATTCTTCAGGCACGAACCGAAACTTTCGCGGAGATCGAGCAAATTTCAGCGGTTCGGGCGGCAACTCGCGAAGAACTTTACCGGCGGCTTTACCGCGCCCGGGATTTTATCGTTGGCTCGTATAAAAGGTCGATTTCATTAGACGAAATGGCAAGAGTTGCGTGTCTTTCGCCCAACCAATCTATCCGCACTTTCAAACAAATCTTTCACCAGACGCCGCATCAATATTTGACCGGTTGGCGATTAAATAAAGCGCAAAAACTTCTCAAACAGACAAATTTACCGGTTATTCATATTTGCCAATCGGTCGGTTTTGAAAGCCACAGTTCGTTCAGTTTGCTGTTTCGGCGATATTTCGGACTCTCGCCCGAGAAATATCGCCGTCAAAAAGGTGATTTTCGATAAGCAAAATTTCTCAATCTTTAATAGTCTTGAAACGATTTAATTTCAAGGAGCGAGGTTTCAAGATGATAAAAGATATTTTTAAAAGCGTCAGACTGCTTTCGAGCGAAAAAACGGAAAAAACGGAATTTAAATCGGGCGTTATTATCGAACGACGTCATTTTTTATGGCTTCCGGTTTTTGCCGTCGCCGCTTTGACTGTTCCGCGAAATGTTTTGGCTGCTGAAAATCTAAATTTGACGGCTGGTTCGATTAACTGGGACGACTTTTTGAAAGAATGTCTTCCAAAAGCCGTGGAGTTGCACAAAGACTCGACTGCGCAGGGACAGGACGCCTATCTTTTTTGGATTGCTTCGATGGCGGCACGTTTGAATTTAATGACTGTTCCGAACGCCAAACTCGGCAAATTTAAAGACCTCAATCCGCCTGTCGAATTCGGAATCGGTTATCGCGGCGTTCCTTTTTTCATCGTCGAATGGAAAATGTCGCCAAATGCTTATTTCCCCCCGCATAATCATCCAAATGCGAGCGTATGCACGATCGGGCTGGAAGGCGAAGCACGGATCCGAAATTTCGAGATTGTCGGCAATGCGCCCGAATTTTCATCGGCTGCAAAATTTAGTGTCCGCGAAACTCATCACGGAATTATTTCGGCGGGCAGAATCAATGTACTTTCTGCAAAACGCGATAATATTCACACATTTCAAGTCGGCAAGGACGGCGCACGCGGAATTGACATCAGCACTTATCACGGCGAAAACATCGGCTTTTCTTTTCTCGATATTCAAGAAAAACCGACTGATGCAGAAAAAAAATTGTTTGAAGCCAACTGGAGAAAATTATAGTTTTTTAAAAACTTTTTTCTTCCAGAATATTTGTGAATGAAATGACGTTGGGATTTTCTTTTTTGAGCTGCTTGGAAATTTCTTCGGCTTCAGCGGGCGAGATGTGAACGGCGATGATCTGTTGCGGGTTGAATTGTTCTTTGACGAGCCGGCGCCCGTTTTCCGAAAGCAGAAACCAGTAAGGAATAAAAGCAATATCGATCTTTTCTTTCGACAGATCAAACGCCGAAAAATTTTTCGCCGTCATATCGGCGTCGCCGATATGAAGCAGTCGTTTGCCGCCGATTTCGATCAGATGTCCGAAATTTTGAACTGAAAGATGCTGCGCGTTTGCGTGACGCAAGCCGAGAAATCTTACTTTGATACCGGCTTGATTAAATTCGACCGCCTTTTTCCATTCGTGCGCGACGGGTTTGATCTGCGATTTTATTTTCTCGTAATCGGCAAAACTTTCGGCAACTTCCGCGACGGCTTGGTCGGACGAGGCGAAAACCGTTTTCGGATTGTTTTTCAGATAAAGCCCGATCGATTGCGGGTGAAAA
>CADEFG010000879.1 GCA_902826505.1 uncultured Acidobacteriota bacterium | reverse complement strand
GAAGAATCCGATGTGCTGATCTATTCGATCTTTTATCAAACCGGCAAAGTCGCCGTCGATGCCAAAGGCGCGGTCAAAGCCGACGCAGAAAAGAAAAAGCCGAAGAAGGAAAAACCGCCGAAAAAGAAAAAAGGTTACTCGATCCAGATCGCTTTGCCGCGCGACACTTATTCGACCGAAGAAATAAAGCTCGCCGACCAGGTCGCGAGCGTCGAAGCGGTCAGCATTTTGCAGGAAATGAGCGACACGACCGCCGGCAGATTTTATTTGAGCGATGCGCCGAATCTGAGCCGCATCTTTAAACAGATCGCCGCCGAACTAAGACAACAATACCGACTCGGGTTTTACACAAAAAATCCCGCGAACGATACGGTTTTAAGCGACATCATCGTCAAAGCCAATCGTCCGGACGCGGTTGTTCGCACGCGCGGAAAATACCGGGCGAAGAAATTATAAGATTGTTCAATGGGAAGTTTTAAAATGAATAAATTATTATCATCGCTGGCGCTCATACTGTTTCTCAGCGGCGGTGTTTGGGCGCAGGATTGGGCGTGGAAAACATTCTCTCCGGCGGGCGGCGCGTGGAGTATCCACGCGCCCGGGACAATGAATCCGGATGCCGAAGCGCAGGAAGCAGGCAGCAAAGTAGGCAGTTATGCCTACAACGACTTTTACGGCACTTTTATGGTCGTTTATCGTGATTATCAGAAAAGTTTTTGGTCTTTGAAGCCCGATTACAGCAATTATTACAAAAAGGTTCGCAAGGATTTTGTCAAAGCCGGGAAAGGCGAGCTGATCAAGGAAGAGAAATATGTCAAAGGCGATTTGATCGGGCGCGACGTGCGGATAAAAATTCCGGTCGGGCAGATCACCGGTCTCGAAGGCAAGACATTGACGAAATATCGGATCGAGCGTCTGCGGATGTTTTTCATCGGCAGACGGTTTTATCTGCTGCTCGCCGTGCTGCCCGAAGATATTATCGACACGCCCGCCGTTGACAGATATTTTGATTCCTTTACCGCGCAATGATTTTGGTCTCAAGTTGCTATAAATCCGGCTAAATGCCTGAAACTTGTGACTTGGAACTGCATTTAATTATGAAATTGACAAAGATTTTAACTGCCGCTTTTTTTATTTTTTTATTTGTCTTGACGGCTTTTGCCCAAAAACAGGCGGAAGTCGTCGTCACCTTGACCTATTTGCGAAAGACGCCGGACTACAACGCGGAAAAGATTCAATCATTGCCGAAAGGCGCAAAAGTAACGCTTGAAAAAGGACGCGAAGCGAGCGGTTGGACTTATGTTTCAATCGCCGACGGGACGGTCAAAGGCTGGGTTCTCTCCAATACGGTGCAGCCGCTCAAAGATGCCGCAAAAGTTGCCGAGAAACCGATCGAAAAATCGCCCAAAGTGACCCAAACACCGACCCAAAATCCGAAAACGAAAGTTCAGCCTTCGAATAAAAATCCGCAGACGAAAGTTCAATCTTCAAATAAAACAACGCCAAATACCGTTCCGACTCCAACGCCGACTCCAAGTACTAATCCGGTCGTCAGCGCGTCGCCGACCCCGAAAACCGAAGAAACGGTTGAAACTGATACGGAGGTTCTTCAAATTGACACCGAAGAAGTTAGTTTGAACGTGCGCGTCGTCAACGCCAATAATCGTCCGGTCGGTAATTTGAGCGAAACGGCGTTCAAAATCTACGAAGACGGCGTTCTGCAACCGACGACTTCGCTGGCGACCGCCGAAGTTCCGATCTTTAATGCGCTGGTCATCGATAATTCGCGCTCGCTGCGGACACAGCTCAAAAAAGTGATCGAAGCCGGAAAGATCATTATCGGCACCAATCGCGCGCAGGACGAATCGTCGGTCGTGCGTTTTGTCAGCACCGATAAGATCGAAGTCGTCCAGAGCTTTACGCCAAACAAATCGATGCTCAACAATGCGCTCGACAACCTGTTTGTCGAGGGCGGGCAAACGGCGATCATTGACGCGATCTATCGCTCGGCGGAAATGGTTGAAAAATATCAAAACTCGCAGAAAAAAGAAGATGTCAAACTGCGCGCGCTGATCCTGGTTTCGGACGGCGACGACCGCAGCAGCAATTTCAACGAAAAA
>CADEFG010000878.1 GCA_902826505.1 uncultured Acidobacteriota bacterium | reverse complement strand
ATAAGTTGGAAGTTGTTTACCCTTTTTTTCCTTCCTCGCTTTAATTGAAAATTCAAGAATACTATTTGCCGGAAATTCTAAACCTTTACATTAACTTTTCCTTGCAAACCTTCACCTTTTTATGTTAAACATTAAGCAGAGTCGGTAACACTCGGAGCTGACTCTGCATTCCAATCTGGACAAAACGTCCTCAGAAGTCCAGCCAACGAAAAATCTTTTGAAATCATCAATGTAGTCAAGAACTTGCCCCAGCTTTACGGCAAGTCGGCTTTGAAAATTCGTCTATGATTTTGTTGAAACGCAAGCGCAGTTCAGAGCGTTTGACAAAGAGGCGAGGAGAAACGAAATGAAAAACGAAATGGCAACTAAAAAGAAACAAATGACGGAAAAAATGGTTTTACTTGACCCCGACCAAAAATCGCCGCGAGCCAAGGAATTTGAGGACAAACTTTCGGCGCGAATTGTCGGTCAGGAACGTGCCGTGCGGCGAATGAGCGGTCTTTTCCAGATTTATCTCGCCGGCATGAACAACCCCGCGCGTCCGATCGGTACGATGCTTTTTCTCGGTCCGACCGGTTCGGGAAAAACACGCGTCGTCGAAGCGGCGGCGGAAGTTCTGTTTGGCGAGCCACACGCGGTTGTCAAAATCGACTGCGCCGAATTTCAACATTCGCACGAAATTGCCAAACTTATCGGTTCGCCTCCGGGATATTTGGGACACCGCGAAACATCGCCGATGCTCACCCAGGAAAATCTCGACAAAGCGCACACCGATGATAATAAACTGACATTTGTGCTTTTTGACGAAATCGAAAAAGCATCGGATTCGCTCTGGCAACTGCTTTTGGGAATTCTCGACAAAGCGACCTTGACGCTCGGCGATAACCGGCGGGTTGATTTCTCAAAAACCGTCGTCATTATGACTTCCAATCTCGGTGCCCGCGAAATGTCCGAAATGATTTCCGGCGGAATCGGTTTTGCCCCGACGAAAACCGGCAAACCGTCAGAAGACACCGAAATTGATACAAAAATCTACCGCACCGCACTCGAAGCCGCGAAACGTAAATTCTCGCCCGAATTTATGAACCGCATCGACAAAGTGGTCGTCTTCCGAAGTCTTCGCGAACATCATCTGCGTCAGATTCTCGACATCGAGCTGCGTGATGTCCAAGCCCGGATCACCGAATCTGCCGGAACGAAATTTATCTTTGAATGCACCGACGAAGCCAAAGAATTTTTGCTCAAAGAAGGCATTGATCTGAAATACGGCGCGCGTCATCTGAAACGCGCGATCGAAAGATTCCTGGTCTATTCGCTTTCGAATCTGGTCGCCACGCAGCAAGTTGAAACCGGCGATCTCGTGCTGGTCGATTACGACGAAGAAGCGGACAAGCTGACCTTCGGCAAACAATCCGGCAAAATGATCGTCAGCGACGCGAGCGATTCCGATGCCGACGACGATCTCGAAGGAAAATCCGATTCGATCGGTCTGCCGCTCCCGCAAGCCCACGCCGCCGCATCGGGCAAAGGCGAAAATACCGAAAGTTAATCTTACCGTTTAATTAAAAAAGAGCGAGAAACCATAAAGTTTCTCGCTCTTTTTTTGTTGGTTTGATCGCGTTTCAGGCTGAGGATTAGACTTTACCAATTTTCAAAGGTCAAATTCGGCGACCGTGAATGTTCCAAATTATTGCCCACGCATAAAAATAACCTTGTGATAATAAAGAGCGGTCGGTTGAACCGCAAAATTCAACTGACCGCTGACGACTGACCACTGACCGCTAAATTACATATGAATCGTCAGATCGTGAACGCCTTCGGCGGCTTCCATGACGCTTTCGGAAACGGTCGGGTGCGCGTGAATCGTTCTGCCTAATTCGTCAGCCGTCGTTTCTAACTGCATCGCGACGCAGGCTTCGGCAAGAAGTTCGGTCGTGTGCGGTCCGATGATGTGAACGCCGAGGACTTCGTCGTATTTTTTCTCGGCGACGATCTTGACGAAGCCGTCGGTTTCGCCGAGGATTCGCGCTTTACCGGATGCCGAGAACGGGAATTTGCCGACCTTGACATCGTAGCCCGCTTCTTTGGCTTTGGCTTCGGTCAAACCGACCGAGGCGACTTCCGG
>CADEFG010000877.1 GCA_902826505.1 uncultured Acidobacteriota bacterium | reverse complement strand
GCCTCGTCAAGACTGCGAAAATATAATTTCTGCCAAGGCGCCAAGCCGCATAGTTAAGAGTCTTCTAAAACTGAAATTCCAGAGTAATAATGGATAAATGAAATTACCGATTTAATTATCCATTATCCATTATCCATTATCCGTTGGGCTTAAATCTCTTTCTCTGCCAGTTTGCTCCAATATTTCAGTTCGCGGCGGCGATAATCGGGCGAGCTTTTGGCGGATTCGATCGCTTGTCCGAACATTTCACGCGCCCTTTCAGTTTCGCCCTGCGATTTGAGAACTTTACCGAGATAATACAAACCTTCGGAATCGACCGGACGCCGTTCGACATATTTTTCGAGCGCTTCACGCGCTTCCGCGAGCATTCCGGCTTCCATATAGGTCGCGCCGATCTCGCGCCAGATCTCGCTCAGCGCGTGTTTGTCGTTTTGTTCGATGACGACCGCGAAATGATCGAGCGCGGTTTGCAGCTCGCCTCGTCGGCGGGCGATTTTCCCGAGTTCATAATTGGCATCAACCTCGTTTTCGTCGATCTCAAAGGCTTTGTTGAGATGTTCGAGAGCTTTTGTCTCTTGTTTGCGCTGAAGATAGATCAAGGCGAGCTGGACGTGGGCGTCGGCATCGCGCGGGTTGACCGTCGCGTTATGCAGAAAGCGTTTGAAGTTTTGCTTCTGACGAAACGCATTGCCGACGCCGCGAACTTCGCCCGTTAATGCGCCTCCGAAATACAGATAGGCGTAAAAAAGCAAAAACGGCGAAAAGAGCCACGGCGAAACAACCTTGAAAACATACATTCCGAGGCTCAGCGCCAGCCACGCCGTGCAAACGATCAAAACGGCGGTTCCGTAGTTGGCGCCGAAAACGGTGCGCAGCGCAAAAATCATCAAGACGCCGAACAACAAACCGCTTGCGAGCCACATTCCGAACCAGACAAGCGGCGCAATATTCGCCGAATAAAGCAGAATTCCGAGCGCGGCGAAAGGCAGATGCGCCGCCGCCCAGGCGACGAGCGAACAGGTCGCGAGTTCGCCGTAACTACGCGAGAGAACAACGCCGAAACCGCCCGCGCCGCCGAACAGACTCATCAAAAGTATGACCGCCGGAACATAAAAAACGGAAAGCGACAGCAGCGGCTGATAAAATCTGTCGGGATCGAACGAAAAAAAACGAAAAAAGGTATCGCCGGCGACAGGAATTTTTTGCCGCTCCGCCATTGCCTTTTGATAACTCGCGTATGATTCGTTAAATCGCGCTTCGTCGTCGAGCGTCTCATCGCCCGTTTCAAAGTTCGGCTGATAAAATTCGATCAGATTCGGAATGCGGTAAACCGTTTGCAGCTTTGTATTGATCGTTGAAAAAAATGCGACCGAAACGAGCAAGACCAAAACAGCCGCCCACAGCCAACTGCCCTTATCGATAAGTTCGCTCATTGCCGATGACGGACGAAAATAGAGCTGAAAAAGAAGTTTAACGGTTTCCATAATTGGCGGGAAGAAAAGGAAGTCTTCAAAAATAGAGTAAATTTAACAGGCGAAAAATGTCAAGATTTTTCGCCTGTTGAATCATCGAGCTTTTATTGAAGTTAAGCTATTTCGGGATTTTTGACGACCGCGATAAAGGGCAGATTGCGGTAGCGGTTCGCGGCGTCCAAGCCGTAGCCGACGACGAATTTGTTCGGAATCTGAAAACCGCAGTAATCGATCGTCAGTTCGGTTTTGATGCGCGGCTCGGGTTTGTCTAAAAGCGTCGCGATTTTGATCGAGTTGGCGCCGCGTGAACCAAGAATTTCCGTCAAACGAAAAAGCGTCAAACCGGTGTCAACAATATCTTCGCAGACGATCACGTCTTTTCCGCGAATCGGATTCGTCAGATCTTTCAGAATCTCGACATCGCCGGTCGAAACCATTCCGTCTTTATAACTTGAAACCGCCATAAAATCTATCGTCAGATTAAGATCGATCTCGCGCATCAAGTCCGATAGAAAAATGACCGAACCCTTGAGAACGCCGACGAGAACCAGTTCCTTGTCGGCGTAATCGGCGGTAATCTGCCGCCCGAGCTCGGCAACGCGCGCCTTGATCTCTTCGGCGGCGAACGGGTAGTCGTAGACGAGCGCGTCGGCCT
>CADEFG010000876.1 GCA_902826505.1 uncultured Acidobacteriota bacterium | reverse complement strand
CTGAGCGGCTTGGCGGGAAATTAACTTGTCTGAAATGAAAAATTTAATTTCCCGCAAAGGCGCCAAGCCGCCAAGAAAAATATCAAGAAACTTAGATTACAAAGTAATAATTCTTTCAAGTGAATTTAGAATTTGTTAATTTATCGAGCCGCGAGATTTTGTCTGACATTTTTAACGATTTCGACCGCTTTTTCAGCCGTTTTCGCGAGCGCCGTCAGATGTCCCATTTTTCTTCCGATGCGCGGCTCGGCTTTGCCGTAAAGGTGAAGTTTGAGGCTTGGATTTTCCAAAGCGCGTTCCCAGTTCGGTTCGCCCGCGTTCCAAACATCGCCGAGCAGATTGACCATCGCCGAGGGCGCGTAAAATTCGGTCGAACCGAGCGGCAAACCGCAAACTGCGCGCAATTGCTGTTCAAATTGCGATGTGACGCACGCATCGAACGTCAGATGTCCCGAATTATGCGGACGCGGCGCAAGCTCGTTGATCAATAGTTTTTCGTCTTTCGTAAGAAAAAATTCGACGCACAAAGTCCCGACATAACCGAAATTTTCGGCAACGCTGTGGGCAATTTCAACCGCTTCCGCAAAAACTTTTTCCGACACTATGGCGGGCGCAAAACTAATGTCCAGAATGTGATTTTCGTGCGCGTTCTCGATCACGCCGTAATGCGTGAAATTTCCCCGAACATCGCGCGCCGCAACGACCGAAACTTCTTTTTCAAATTCGATAAATGCTTCCAGCACCGCTTCATTGCCTTTCAAATTTTCAAATGCCGGTTCGATTTCGCCGACGGCTTTGATCTTTACCTGACCTTTGCCGTCGTAGCCGAATCCGGCGGTTTTTAAAACGGCGGGCGTGCCGATTTCCGCAACCGAATGATAAAGATCATCGAGCGTTTTGATATGCCGAAACGGCGCGACCGGAAAACCGTTTTCCGCGAGAAAAGTTTTTTCTCTTAAACGGTTTTGCGTCGTGTGAAGAATCGCGCCCTGCGGGTGAACCGCCACAAATTGGGCGGCGGTTTCAACCGTCGCGGACGGCACATTTTCAAACTCGAACGTGACGACATCGACGCTGCGCGCAAATTTTTCGACCGCTTCCAGATCTTCGTAATTTGCCGAAGTTTCAAAATCGGCGACTTGTCCGGTCGGCGTATCCGAGGCGGGCGAAAAAGTATGGACGCGATAACCCATTTTCCGGGCTTCGATGGCGAACATTCGCCCGAGCTGTCCGCTGCCGAAAACGCCGATCGTTGAATTTGGCAAAATCATAAGAAAATTTGCGAAGAAATACGATGAAAGATTTTTAGAGCAAGATTTATGATAGGCGATTTTTAAAAAAGACAAAAATGCGCTTGATATTTTACCGGACGAAACATTGGTTTTGCCGACCGCTTTCGAAGATTGGCAGAAAAGATCGGCGGCGAATTATCTTTCCCGAAATTTTGCGTTTATGCTTGTTTTCGATGACCAGACATTGTCTCGAAACAATTGATTTGACGCATAAATTTTCGGCGGGCGAAATTGCCTTAAACGGCATCGATCTTCAAGTTATCGAAAGCACGATCTACGGTTTTTTGGGTCCGAACGGCGCGGGCAAAACGACGACGCTCAAATTGATCCTCGGATTGCTCAAAAAACAGCGCGGCGAGATTTTGGTTTTCGGCAAGCCGTTCGAGAAAAACCGGGTCGAGATTTTGCGCCAAACAGGCGCGATGATCGAAAGTCCTTCGCTTTACGGGCATTTGACGGCAATCGAAAATCTGCGCGTCTGGCAAATGATCTATCAATGTCCGAAAGCGCGGATCGGTGAAGTTTTAGAACTCGTCGGTTTGGCGCGGACGGGCAATAAAAAAGCGAGCCAATTTTCGCTCGGAATGAAACAACGCCTGAGCATTGCGACTGCGCTTCTGCACAATCCGGCGCTCCTGATACTGGACGAACCGACCAACGGGTTAGACCCGAACGGGATTCTTGAAATCCGTGAATTACTGCAAAATCTGAATCAAACGCACGGAATTACGATTCTGATTTCCAGTCATTTATTGTCCGAGATCGAAAGACTCGTCACGCACATCGGCATCATCAATCAAGGCAAATTATTGTTTCAGGGAACTTTAGCCGAACTGATC
>CADEFG010000875.1 GCA_902826505.1 uncultured Acidobacteriota bacterium | reverse complement strand
CTCATCTTTGCGTCCGGTTTGCGCGTAAAAATTCGCCAGCCCAACGCGGCTTTCGGGGCTGTTTTCCTGAATTTGAACTAAATCTTTGTAGACGATCTCGGCTTTCTCGAATTGTTTCTGCGCGACATAATATTCGGCAAGCGCTTCGCGCGCTTCGATACTTTTCGGCTCAACTTCGGTCGCCTTCTTAAATTGCGCTTCGGCTTCTGCCGGACGATTGGCAAAACCCAGAAACCTGCCGTATTCGATCAGCCCGAGTGCGCTGTTCGGATTAACGGCAATGCCTTTCTGGATCGCGGTTTCGGCTTCTTTTGCCTTCTCCAGCTTCATAAAATAACGCGCCAGAGAGATATATGATTCGGTGCGATTCGGGTTGAGCGCGATTGCCTGGTCGAGAACGCTCAAAACTTCTTTTTCGGATTTGCCCTGCGCGGTCAGGAGCGAGGCTTTCAAGATATGACCTTCGATAAAACCGGCGTCTTTCGCAAAAATTTCTTCCAGAACCTTTTCGGTTTCGGCGATCATCGGCGGCTGGACGAGCAAATAATAATTGCCGAGCTTTGTTTTCGCGTCCAGATTGTCGGGCGCGAGCTCGCTCGTTTTTCTCAATTCTTCGACGGTTTCGTTAAATTGTCCGAGATTTTCAAAAGCGCGCGCCAAACCCCAGTGCGCGGCGGCAGAGTCTTTGTCGATATCGACGGCGGCGCGAAATTCCATGACGGCTTCCTGAAATTTGCGTTTCTGCAAATATTCTTCGCCGCGTGCGAGATGTTTGTCTTTGGAACCGCCGCAGGAGCAGATCAACAGCGCGAGCAAACCGCATAGCGCGATTTGTAAATAGAATTTGGGTTTAAAAAACGGGCACTCTCGTAATATCATTTTCTTCAAAAGACATTTTTCCCGAAAATTTTTTGATTATTTTGTCTGACCGTCGGGCATTGACCGTCAAACTTTTCTTCAATTTCACGAAAAGGGGCAAATCTCTCGTAAACGTTCGGAAAAACTTAGTTTTCAAATTAACCGATTTGGATCGGCATTGAAGAAAAAAGTGTAATCAACTCTAAATTTCAGAAAAAAAATACAGTTTCCGCCTTTTTAATGAAAACTTCGACGTAAAAAAAACGCCTTGTTAGCTCAAAACGGAATCTAAAATTTAGTTTTTATTTATCAGGGACAAGCGAAAGAATAGCACAGGTTTTGAGATTTACCAAAAGAATTTGAGTTAGGGAAATTAATCATCGGAGCGCGGTCAAAGATGATTCCGGCTCCGGTCATTCGGGAACGAATTCGCCGAGATTATCGGCAACCCGCGCAGAAAGATCGATCGCGGCTTTGGTCGCATTTTGTTCGTCGCCGCCGACCGAAGTCATCACTCTGACCATCGCGCCATCGCTGCGGCGGCGAAAAGTGCTGTCCCAGACCGTATTGATCTTGTCGCGATACTCGCTCGCTTCGATTCGTCCGCGACCTTGATACCAGTAGATCATGATCTCGTCATAAGTGCCGTTTTCGATGCGGTAACGATTTGCCGTGAAGGTTTTTCCCGAAGGCGTTTTGATTTCGATGATTTGCGGTTCGCGCATTACCCAGCCCGCGCCCGGCAGACAATTTTGCGGTGAATGATACGTGATGCCGGTGCGCTGCGAAGCATAATATCCGACGTAAAGATTGGCAATCCGTCCGTCGGGCGCGGCATAATAACGCTGTGTGTAATCGGACACGCGCAAAACGCTTTCGGTGGCTTCGCCGAACCGCAGTTCATCGCCTTTCTGCCGCCAATCACCGAGGATTTCGGGCAATTGCGCCAGCGGCTTGCGCACGACTTCCGCTTCGCCGCGCCGCTCGAACCAATTGATGAAAATCCCGCCCGTCAGCAAAACGGCAAGCAACAGCCAGTATTTTGAATTGGTCGCCGGTGTTTTTTGATTGGCGATGTCTGATTCGATTTCTTTCATCGGAAAATTATTATACCAGCAAACATAAACTTATAATTCAAACAATTTTCCGGGCTGCCGTTTGCCAACGGGCAAAATTATTTTTTTGGCGGCTTGAGTTCCCACAAAACGTTGACGATCACCCAGCGCCCGTTGAATTTGGCGACGTGCAGATAATCGATCCAATCGGACGCGACGATCT
>CADEFG010000874.1 GCA_902826505.1 uncultured Acidobacteriota bacterium | reverse complement strand
AAACGGTCATTCGATATCGGTGGTGGCGACTCTATTTCGGGAATGGTTCTCGATTCGGTCGGCAGAGCCGTCGTCGCCGGGCAATCGGGTGGAAATGTCGCGGTTGCGAGAATTCTCGGCGATGCCGCACCGCCTTCGAAAACGCCGTTCGATTTTGACGGCGACGGCAAATCGGACGTTTCCGTATTTCGCCCTTCGACCGGCGAATGGTGGGTTTATAAAAGCTCGGACGGCAGCAATTTCGTCAATGCGTTCGGTAATTCTGCGGATAAAATCACGCCCGCTGATTTTACCGGCGACGGCAAATCGGACGTTGCCTTTTTCCGACCCGCGACGGGCGAATGGTTTATTCTGCGCTCGGATGACGGTTCGTTTTATTCGGTTCCGTTCGGCACGAGCGGAGATATTCCCGCACCGGCGGATTTCGACGGCGACGGGAAAGCCGATTTGGCGGTTTTTCGTCCTTCGACCGGCGTTTGGTTTATCAATCAATCGAGCAGCGGAACGTTGATTCAAACCTTCGGGCAGAGCGGCGATGTGCCGGTCGCGGCTGATTATGACGGCGACGGCAAAGCTGATCTTGCCATCTGGCGGGCAAACGCCGGCGAATGGTGGATCAACCGCAGCACCGACGGACTCGTTGCCTTTCAGTTCGGTAATAGTTCGGACAAACCCGTGCCGGGCGATTTCACGGGCGACGGACGGACGGATGCGGCTGTCTGGCGTGGCGCGACGGGCGAATGGTTTATTCTGCGCTCGGAAAACGGAAGTTTCTATTCACTCCCGTTCGGCGCTTCCGGCGACATTCCCGCACCGGCGGATTATGACGGCGACGGACGCACGGACGTCGGTGTTTTTCGACCAACAACTTCGACCTGGTATGCGCAACGAACGACGACCGGAACATTGATCCAAACATTCGGCGCGGCGGGCGACCGTCCAGTTCCGAACGCTTTTGTGCCGTAAAAGCCTTTTTCTTGTCGGGGAGCTTTGCACCAAAACGTCAGAAAGCGCGGGAATCGTCAATCGGGAATCGTCAATCGTCAAGCAAAAAGTCCCGTTCACTTAAAGATTTAAAGTTTTATACGATTTCCGATTTTCGATTCACGATTCCCGAACGCACCGCTTCGACTTTTTGTGCAAAGCCGGTCGCGGCGGCAAAATTTTGGTGAGAGATTTTACGTTTTTTTATGTTTTTTTAGATATTTTAAGGACTTTTATGGATTGTCATTTATACAATAATTGAAAGTGGAATTTGTTATTAGACGAATGGCAATTTGGCAAATTTCATTCCATTAAATAGGAAAACCTCGCAACCTAAGGGAAAAAAGCTTTGCATCAAAAGTCGGAGAATCAAGCCGGTATTGGTGCAAAGCTTCCTCATTTGAATCTAAAGAGTTTTTTCCATCGCCGGCACCGACGTTAAACCTTTAGATTTGTTTCGTTGCCTTTTGCGCATTGAAAAAGCACACAAAAGATGGGATTGTCGAAACGGCGTTTGAAACTCGGATTCAGATATTAACGATTGAACAAGCCGGAATGAAAGGTTTTTTCTCAAATAATTTTTCAAGTACAAAACGATTCAGGCAAATCTGTTTTGAACGATTTTGTCCGGTTGCGTAAATTTTATTTTTCTAAAAAGAACTTGTCGAGGGTTGAAATTTTTATGAATCACCGGCTGTCAAATTATACCTTTTACATCTTACTGATCGGTTTACTCGGCTTTTTACCGGCGGTCAATGCCGCGCCCGGCGATTTGGACCCGACCTTTTCGCACGACGGCAAAACGACCGACGGCGTCGGCGCGGGCAATATGGATAGCGGACAGGCAATGGCGCTTCAGCCGGACGGTAAGATCGTGGTTGCCGGATCCGCCCAGTACGGGACTTTTGAAGTTTGTGCCGTCGCCCGCTACAACCCGG
Source organism: uncultured Acidobacteriota bacterium (assembly GCA_902826505.1). Lineage (GTDB taxonomy): Bacteria > Acidobacteriota > Blastocatellia > Pyrinomonadales > Pyrinomonadaceae > JAFDVJ01. Next base: position 218 of record CADEFG010000874.1, on the reverse strand, counting down.
ACGGCTCTTTCGATCCGGGTTTTGATGAAGACGGAAAAAACTATGTTTTGTTAAATAACCATTTTGTATGCACCTCTGGCGCAATCCAGACGTACGGCAAAATTGTTGCATCAGGTCTTACGATCAACAACATTTAGTATGAATTTGCCGTTGTTCGCTTCAACGCGGAAGGCTAGCTCGACCCGACGTTTGACGGCGACGGGAAAGTCCCAACACCC
>CADEFG010000873.1 GCA_902826505.1 uncultured Acidobacteriota bacterium | reverse complement strand
ATTATGGCTTGCGGGTGCTAATCGAGGCGGTACGTTTGAAAGCGCGGTTTGGGTTTCCGCCGACGGCATCGATTGGGAAGAGCTTTCCGCGCCCTGGTCGCCGCGCGGTGCGGTCGCCGTTTGGGTTTTTGATAACAAATTGTTTCTGACCGGCGGAAAATCTTCGCACACCGAAAACGGCGAGATAAAATTCGTTTACAGCAACGACGTTTGGGCAATGAGCAAAAAAACGAAATAAGGAAAAACCTAAGATCAATTCGGAGAAAGCGTATGAAAAACAAATTATTACTGCTCGGTTTATTGATGATTTTTATTTCGGCGGCAGATTCCCGGGCGTGCTATTCGACCCTCGGAAAACAAACGAATATGGTTCGTAAAACCGGCAGCATCAATGCAATTCGCAGTATGAGCACAAGCCGCGCCGCGCACACGGCAACCTTATTGAGGAGCGGTCAAGTATTAATCGCGGGCGGTTTTGCGGGCGATCAAAAAAGTCTCGCGAGTGTCGAAATTTTCGATCCTTCAACAAATGCATTTTCATCCGCCGACAAGATGAGCGTTGCCCGCGCCGGACATACGGCAACGCTTTTGCCTGACGGAAAAGTTTTGATCGCCGGCGGCTATAACGGCAATTATCTCGATACTGCCGAGATTTATGATTCAAAAACGGGAAAATTCACGCCGGCGGGGAAATTGACGATGCCGCGCAGCGAACATCTCGCCGTTTTGCTTAATAACGGCAAGATTTTGCTGGCGGGCGGCGTCGGAACCGGCTGGACTTTTCTCGCTGACGCCGAATTATACGATCCTTCGTCCAACACTTTCACTGCCACCGGAAGTATGACGACGGCGCGCGAATCACACACGGCGACGCTGCTGAAAGACGGAAATGTGCTGATTACCGGCGGTCATCGAGGCAGACGCGCGGCAATCACGATTTATGCAAGCGCGGAAATTTATAATCCGTTGAACGGCACTTTTACGGCAACCGCCGATCTGACGGTCAAGCGTCACAAACACGATGCGACACGGCTCGATGACGGAACGGTTTTAATTGTCGGCGGTTCCGATGAACGAAATTTGCGAGGCGCTTATAATTCCGCCGAAATTTATGATCCGAAAACCAAAACTTTTGCCAAGCTCGGCGCGATGAATTTATCACGCTATAAACTGCAAGGAACCACGGTTTTACTGAAAAACGGTAAAATCTTGGTGGCGGGCGGCGCAAATAGGGCGGAAATTTTTAATCCGGCAACCGGAATTTTTGAAGTGACGGCTGGACAATTTGAAACGGCGCGGCACTTTGCGACCGCAACGCTTTTGCCGAACGGACAGGTTTTGATCGTCGGCGGTTACGACAATAACACCACTGTCAGCGAACAAGCCTGGATTTATAAAAATTGATTTTCGGTGGTTTGGAGATAGTGGTTTTTATTGGCAAACTCTGTTATTTTCGCGAAAAAACGGGACGCGCCGACAGTTGGTCGGGTGAGATTTGGGCGATGAGCAAAAAAACGGAGTAGAATTTACGGAAAACTTGAAATGGAGCGATTCGCCTTGATGACCGAAAAAATGACCGAACAAGACTGGCTTGCCGAGTGCAGAAACGGCAATCGCGAGGCTTTCGAGTCGCTCTATCAAGCCAATCAAAGACGGGTTTTTTCGGTCGCGCTCAATTTCTTCGGCGGCAGACGCGAGTTTGCCGAAGATGTCACGCAGCAGGTTTTTTTGAAAATTTACCACAAGATCGCGGATTTTCGAGGACAATCGGAATTGACGACCTGGATTTATCGAATGACCGTTAATGCCTGTATTGACGAACAGCGCAAGACGCGCCGTTTTTTTTCGATCGAGAATTTTTTCGGTGAATTTCGCGTCCGTAAAACGCCGGACGAAAAATTCGAGCGGCGCGCGCTTTCCGGCGAGGTGCAAAAAGCGATCGGCGAATTGAAGCCGAAATTTCGGCTGCCGATCTTGCTGAAATACTCGGAAGGTTTGAGTTACGAGGAAATCGCGAAGGTTTTGGAGTGTTCGATCGGGACGGTTTCTACGCGTCTGAATCGCGGGCATAAAATGCTCGCGCAGAAATTAAAGCATTTGAGAAGCGAAATTAAAAAACTAGAAAATGATCGAAACGCAGT
>CADEFG010000872.1 GCA_902826505.1 uncultured Acidobacteriota bacterium | reverse complement strand
ATTTTGGAAAACGTATAAACTGCATAATCGAAAAGGCGAATTCCAATCCAGTTGAATCTGTAATTCTTTCCCATTTTTCGACATAATTCGATATGAAAAGTTGTCATCCCGGAAAACGCCTTCGTCAAAATGTGCATTTTTATCTTCTTGCCAAATTAAGTTTTCATCAACATTTTTCATTTGCTCTCTTACTTCTTTGACTATTGCAGTAAATTCTTTATTTGAAATTGAGCTTTTCAAAATTTCGGAAGACTGTTGATACATTTCATCGTAGTTTTCCTGCTTAAATTGATTATTTAGCCTTTCAACGGCTTGCTTATTTGCTTGTTTTTGATAATTGGTACACGCCAAAAACGTTAAAACTTGAAAAATAATTAAAAAAACTTTCTTGCTCATAATGACTTTTTGTTCCGGACTCAATAACAGTTTGCATTCTTAATCAATCAACCAAAGTTTGACGCGTTCAGCAAATTTAATCTTCCCAGGGATTCAAAATCGTGACCTGCGAATCTTGAAAGTTTTTGACGTTGCGCGTGACTAAGATCAGTTGATGATGCAAAGCTGTCGCTTCGATCAACGAATCGAAAGACGGTCTGATGATACCTTTCGTTTTCAAATCGGCGATCATTTTTGCCCAAGTCGTCATCAATTTCCGGTTAATTTCAAGAACGCGCCCGTGAAAACCCGGCACTAATTCGTCAAACAGCCAGGTTTCCAATAATGTTCGTTTCCGGCTTGCGGGCAATTGGTAAATTCCCTTTTCGATTTCCCCGACCGTAATGATGCTCAAAAAAAGCGTTTTTTCGTTTTGCGATTCAAACCAGCTTAAAACCTTCGGATTCGGTTTGACGGCGACCATTTCGGAAATCGTGCAGGTATCCAATAAATAAGCCACTGACTATTCTCCAAAACTGAATTCGCGCGGATAATCTTCCTGTCTGGTTAAATCGAGTTCTTCTCCGACCAAAGGACTAGAGCGCAAAAGTTCGACCAAACTCGTCTTCTTGCCGTTCAATCTTTTCCAGTCTTCGATCGAAACGACGACCGCCACTTCCTTTTCATTACGACGAATGATCTGCGGCTCGCCTTTTTCCGCCAGACGAATCAAACTGCTCAAATTGTTCTTTGCTTCCTTTACGTTATGCGACATTTTTCACCTCAAATTTAGCCTTTGGCTACGTAGCCATTATAGCAATTCTACTTTAAATCCAAAATCGCCCAATCATGCTGCGTCGCGGTTTGTTTCAAGCGAAAATCAGGATTGACGGCGACCGGATGACCGACGATCGAGAGCATCGGCAGATCCGAGATCGAGTCGGAATACGAATACGATTCGCTTAAATTAATGTCATTTTTCTCGGCGTATTCGCGCATCCATTTCGCTTTCGTCGCCGACGCCATGACGGGCGGCAAAATCCGTCCGGTCGCGTAGCCGTTGACGAATTCGAGCCGGTTCGCGACAAAATCGTCGATGCCGAGATAATCTATCAGCCGCGCGACCGTAAAATCTAACGCGCCGGTTAAAACAACCTGTTTTTGACCGACTTTTTTCGAGGCTTTGATGAGTTCGAAAGTGCCGGGAAAAACCGCCGGTTTCAGGACTTCTTCAAAAAGTTCCTCGGAAAAAAACCGCAGCCGGTCTTCGGATAAACCTTTGTAGCTGCGAAAGAAAACCTCGTTGAAAACATTGCGCGAATAAAGATCCGTCAATCCGAAAAACGGCAGTTTCGCGACCGTTCCCGCGCTCATCTTTAAGGTTTGCCAGAGTCCTTGCTGGCGCTGTGCGTAGAATCCGAGCGTATGCACGAGATTTGTGCTCACCAAAGTTCCTTCAAGATCGTAAAACGCCGCCGCTTGTCCGTTTTTGCTCATTTAAGTTTCGCTAAAATACCTGTATTGCATTAAAATGAATAGTCGTTCAGTAATGAAATATAAAAATATAACTTATTTTAACCATTTTTGGTAATTTGCCCGATGATGAGAAAACATATTTACACTTTTATTACAATCGCTTTGTTCGCTTTTCTCCTCGCGTCCTGCGCGAAAAAAGTCGAAACCGAACCGCTGACACCGCCCGCGAATGCCGCCAAAATCAGCGAAACCATTGCTAATTGCGACACGCTTTTCAAAGCGCGGAGCGAC
>CADEFG010000871.1 GCA_902826505.1 uncultured Acidobacteriota bacterium | reverse complement strand
AATGAATACGAATTAAAATGATTGCGGTGGGTCGGATCGGTCGCCCAATCGGGGATTGTATAATGCGGCGCCATCAGTTTGATCAAACCGACGGGACGCGTGATCCGGTAAAGTTCTGTCCTAAAAGCCATCACGTCCGGCACGTGTTCGACGACGTGGCGCGAAACGATCAGGTCAAATTCGTTATCGGCAAACGGATACGGAATGCTGCCGAGATCATGAATCACGTCCGCCGCCGTCCGTGGATTATTGTCCAGCCCGATCGCGCCTTCGTATTTATTTGCGCCGCAACCGACATCGAGAATCTTCATTCGTAAATCGTGAATCGTCAAAAGTTAATAGTCAAGCAAAGCGATTCACGAATTGTCCGCCGATTCCGTGATTCCGCAAAGTGGACACATCAAAATCCGGTGCCCGGGATCAGCCCATTTGGCAAGCGCGGTGCTTGAAAAACGGGGGATTTTGCTTTCAGCCTCACCCTCGCGCATCAGCCGCGATACTTTATCGTTATTATCTGGCGTTTTTAAGTTGTTTGCGCAAGCGCGGCAAAACCATCCGAAACCGTCGTTGTAAAATTTGTTTAATTCGATCATCAAAAAATAAAGGACAGTGAAAATTTCAACTTCACTGTCCAAGCTTTTTGCGTTTTTGCAAATTTATTGTTTTCGAATCGGCGGTCGCCCTTGAATCGAAGCCGGTAAAGGCATCAGTTTGACCGCAACTTTTTGGGCTTTATTGTTCCGGTAAATCTCGACTTGCACCGTGTCGCCGATTTGTTTTTTGTCGAGCAATTTATAAAGATCATCCAGATCGGCGATCGCGCTGCCGTCGATTGAAGTGATAATATCGCCGAGCACCAATTCGCCGCCGCTATCTTGCGAAAGTCCGCGAAGCCCGGCGGTCGCGGCTGAACCTCCCGGCGAAACACTGCGGACGAGCAAGCCTTTTGGAACCGGCATTTTGATGCCCTGTTCGCTCAGTTGTTCGACACTGTAAAGAGTCGCGCCGAGTTTCGGACGGCGAACTTCACCGTATTGTATCAATTGCGGGATGACGCGTTTGGCAATGCTCACCGGAATGGCAAAACCGACGCCGACCGAACCGCCCTGCGGCGATAAAATCTGTGAATTGATGCCGATCATTCGACCGAATTTATCGAGCAGCGGTCCGCCCGAATTACCCGGATTGATCGACGCGTCGGTTTGAATCGCGCCTTCGATCGGACGACCGTTGCGGGCGCGAATCGGGCGTTGCAAACCCGAAATGACACCGGTCGTTAAAGTTCGGTCCAAACCGAACGGGTTGCCGATCGCGAGAACTTTTTGACCGACTTCAAGCTGGTCTGAATCACCGAGCGGCACGACCGTTAATTTATCCGCTGCGGGTTCGATTTTGATGACGGCGAGATCCGTGTCCGGGTCGCCGCCGATCACTTTCGCTGTATAATTTTTTTCACCGCCGAAACTGACGGTCAGTTTCGTCGAGCCTTCGACGACGTGAAAATTTGTCAAAATGTGCCCTTGGGCATCAATTACCGATCCCGAACCGTTTCCTTTCTCGGTTTCAAATTCTTCGCCGTAAAAATTTTGCGCCTGTGAACTCGTCGTGATAAAAGCCACGCCGGGTGAGAGCGATTTGTAAACTTCAATACTATTTTGCTCGTCGCTGACGGTTGCCGGATTTGAAATTCCCTGCGGTGTCGGAGCATCTTCCGCCGCCGCAATATTTGAACTTCGAATTTGCCAAAATCCGCCTAAGTTGCTCAGACAAGCCATTGTTCCGACGGCGATCAACGCCGATGCAAACGCCAAAAGAACTAACTGCCGCGCAGATAATTGATAAACACCTTTCTTTGACATATATTTCTTACTTCCACTAAAAAAACTACTTAAAATTTTTGCAAGTATTTGATGCCGAATTTGAAAAAAATCGTTGCGTGTTGATTACGAAAAAAAACAACCCGCTGTTTCAACTGATAAGTATAAAACAACGAATTGCACAAAAAAAGACTTTTTTATGATTTTTTATCTTTTAAGCTAATAAATTACTCGACCAGACCGCAAAATCATTGACAAACGTATTTGAAACATAGCCGAAAGCGGAAAGCCCCGTAAAAAAATGAATGCCCATCAAACTAATATAGAC
>CADEFG010000870.1 GCA_902826505.1 uncultured Acidobacteriota bacterium | reverse complement strand
ATGTCGGTGCCGCGTTAGCCGTCGTGTGCCTCGTCATTTATGCCCAAACATTCGGGTTCGATTTTATCAATCTCGACGACGATCTTTATGTCTATGAAAATCCTTATGTTGCGCGCGGTTTTAATTTGACGAATTTCAAATGGGCGCTGACGGCTTTTCACGCCGCCAACTGGCATCCGCTGACCTGGATTTCGCACCAGTTTGATGCGAGTTTTTTCGGGTTGAACGCGGGCGGACATCACGCCGTCAATTTGATCTTTCATATCGTCAACTCGATCTTATTGTTCGTCGTCGTCAATAAACTGACCGGTGCTTTCTGGAAAAGCGCGTTCGTCGCGGCGCTTTTCGCGGTTCACCCGGCACACGTCGAATCGGTCGCCTGGGTTGCCGAACGCAAAGATGTGCTTTCGACGCTCTTTTGGCTGCTGACGATGTTCGCCTATATAAAATATGTGGAATTTAACCGCCGGGATGCCGGGACGCCAAGTGAAGAAGCAACCGACAACCAAATACCAAAAACCAAAAACCAAAAACCATTTTACATCTTGACAATCGTGCTTTTCGCCCTCGGTCTGACGGCAAAACCGATGCTCGTGACGCTGCCTTTTGTCTTGCTTTTGCTCGATTACTGGTCGCTCGAAAGACTCAAAACGCTCAAAGATTTGCCCGCTTTGCTAATCGAAAAAATCCCGTTTTTTATTTTGAGCGCGGGTTCGGCGTTTCTGACGATTCTGGCGCAGCGTTCGAGCGGCGCGGTCGAAACGCTCGAATTTCTGCCGCTCGGCACACGTTTTCTGAACGCGCTGGTTTCCTACGCCAAATACGTCGTGATGCTTTTTTACCCGTCTGAATTGGCGGTTGGTATCCTTACGAGCGCGATTTTCCGGCGTCGCAAATCGGCGGCGCGGGGCTTTTGATTATTGGCATAACGGCGTTTTGTCTCTGGCAAATCCGCGAGCGCAAATATCTTTTGATGGGCTGGCTCTGGTTTCTCGGCACGCTCGTGCCGGTCATCGGCATCGTCCAGGTCGGTTCGCAGTCTCTGGCTGACCGTTACACCTATGTTCCTTATTTCGGGCTTTTTATCATGATCGTCTGGGGCATCGGCGATCTGCTTAAAAGCAAAAAAGCGTTTTACGCCGTGTTCGCCGTCGCGATCATCGGTTTTTCCGCTTTGAGCTTCCGGCAGGCTTCGTTCTGGAAAAATAATGAAACCGTTTACCGGCGCGCGCTCGCGGTCACGCAGAACAATTTTCTGATCTCGCATAATCTGTGCTACACGCTGACGCTCGAAGACCGGCTCGACGAAGCCGAACCGCTCTGCCGCGCGGCGATTGCCGCCAAAGCCAATTTTTATCAGGCGTATAACACGCTCGGGATTTTGCAGATCAAACGCCGCGAATACAGCGAAGCCGAGCAGAATTTCCGCGAAGTTTTGCGCAGTGCGCCGAATTACAGCCTGGCTTACGCGAATTTATCGCTCGCGCTCGCCCTCCAGAAAAAGCCCGCCGAAGCCGAGGAAAATCTCGAAAAAGCCGTTCGTTTGAATGACGGCGCGGTTTCGCCCGAAGTTTGGATCAATGCGCTCAACGATCTGGCGATCGCTTATTCGGAACAGAAAAATTACGAAAAAGCCGCCCAAAATCTGACGCGGATCATCGCCATCGACAATAACAACGCCGATGCCCGCGCCAATCTCGCTTTGATTTTTTATCATCCCAAACGCACGGACGAAGCGCAACAGTTGGTCGAATCCGCGATCGGTCTTAATCCGAATCAGCCGATTTCCTACAATACTTACGGTTTGATCCTGCTCGAACAAAACCGCCGACCGGAAGCGATCGGCGCGTTTGAAAAGGCTTTGCAGTTCAAACCCGATTTTGCCGAAGCGCAGGAAAATTTGCGAAAAGCGCAAGAGGAAAAAAAATAACATGCTATTCGCTTTATAAATCAGCTTGATAATGACTAAAAAGAACAAAAAAATTCCGGTCAAAAATATCGCGAACGCCGCCGAAAAATCCGGCGAAAAATTCGCCGAGACACCTGTAATTGCGTCGTCCGAGCCGGGTTTCAGTCCGAATTTCAAATATTATGTCGGTGCCGCGTTAGCCGTCGTGTGCCTCGTCATTTATGCCCAAACATTCGG
>CADEFG010000869.1 GCA_902826505.1 uncultured Acidobacteriota bacterium | reverse complement strand
CTGTCGCGGATGATTGAAGATTGTCATTGAAAATCTCCGAATCCGAACTCAAATCGTCCGCGACCGCAGATGATTCCGACAGAAAGTCGTCCGTTTCGAACGGAAACGATAAAACGTCGGTCGTCGCATTTTTACCGCGAAATTGTTTGTTCAGTTCGCGCATTTTCCGGTCGGAAACAAAGGCGATCGCCGCTGTTTTGTTGTTTGCTTCTTCAACCGATTCAGTTAACTTACCGATAAATTCATCGAAAACTTTTGTATCGATCTGAATTTTTCGCTGGTTATTGATGATTTCGTGCATTTTTGATTAAATCCGCCGCTTTTTCCGCAACCATTATAACCACCGCATTCGGATTTCCGCCAATCGCTTCAGGAAAAACGGAAGCATCCGCGACGCGCAGATTTTCCGTGCCGCGAACTTTCAGTTTTGAATCAACAACCGCCATTTCGTCCGCGCCCATTTTGCACGTTCCGACCGGATGATAAATCGTTTCGCAGTTGTTGCGGATAAATTCGGCAAGTTCCGTGTCGCTTGATTTCAGGGAAACCTGATTTTTTTGATCATAATGATAAAAATCGCCGCAAAAATCCTCGAAAGCTTTGGTTCCAAGTAATTCAAGCGCGAGGCGTGTGCCTTTGACAAATATTTCCAGATCCGCCGCGCTTTCCAAATAATTCGGCTGAATCAACGGCGCGTCAAGCGCGTCGTTTGACCGAAGCCCGACAAAACCGCGACTCTCGGGACGAATCAAAGTCGGAGCGATGCCGAAACCGTGCCCTTCGGGATTGCTGAATCCGTGATTGATATAAAAAGCGGGCGCGAAATGAAATTGAAAATCCGGCTTGTTTTGCGCCGGATCAATTTTCACAAACGCCCCGGCTTCGGGGACGTTCGAGGTTAATTGTCCTTTTTTGAACAGCAGATATTTGGCGATGTTGAGTTTTGATTCGGCATTGGCGAGAGAAATCGGTTTTTTGCACTTAACAGACAGCGAAACAAGTAAATCGTCCTGCAGATTTTCGCCGACACCGGGCAGGTCAACGACCGTCGGAATATCGAACTTTACGAGCTTTTCCGCCGCGCCGATGCCCGAAAGCATCAAAATCTGCGGCGAATTGAATGCGCCGCCGCAGAGAATCACTTCGCCCGCGACCGACGCTTTTTCCGCGTTCCCGTAATGAGAAATTTCGATGCCGGAAACTTTGTTATTTTCAAAATTCAAACGTCGGACGTGCGCGTTTGTTTTGACGGTCAAATTCGGGCGATTTAAAACTGGTTTCAAAAAAGCAACGGCGGTACTGCATCGCTTGCCGCCTTTTTGCGTGACCTGATAAAAGCCGAAGCCTTCCTGTTCCGCGCCGTTAAAATCGTTATTGAGCGGAAAGCCGAGTTCGCGACCGGCTTCGACAAAAGCTGCGGACATCGGATTGACACAGCGCAAATCGGCGACATTCAGAAAACCGCCGATGCCGTGAAATTCGTCAGCGCCGCGCTCCTGATTTTCGGCTTTTTTGAAATATGGAAGAACTTCCGGATAGCTCCAACCTGCATTGCCGAGATCGTTCCAACGGTCAAAATCCGTGCGGTGACCGCGAATATAAATCATCGCGTTCATCGAGCTCGAACCGCCCAGCATTTTCCCGCGCGGTTGATAAAGCCGACGATTATTCAGATTTGTTTGCGGTTCGGTTTCAAAATTCCAATCAACTTCGCTTTTGAAAAGTTTGCCGAAGGCGACCGGAATATGAATTTCCTGCTTTTTGTCCGGCATTCCGGCTTCCAACAAAAGCACCTTTGTTTTTGCATCCTCCGTCAAACGATTGGCAAGTACACAGCCTGCCGACCCTGCGCCGATAATGATGTAATCGTAAATTAATCTGTCGTTCATAGTTGAATTGGTTTTTCCATTTAAAAGTTTAAAAAATAAATTTTGTCGCGCTAACGATTTATTATTCGCCGAACAAAGCGAAAAAGATTAGCTTAAATTACGTTTTAAGCTGATTGCGTGTGATTTTCGGAAAATGATAATTCTATTGAAACGAAAAAAAAAGATTTGAAACCATTTTTATTGATTTCAAATCTGTGTCTTATTACTGTGTAATCTAAATTATTTAACACACTTAACTTAGCGCCTTGGCGCCTTTGC
>CADEFG010000868.1 GCA_902826505.1 uncultured Acidobacteriota bacterium | reverse complement strand
GAACCAAAAACATCGCCCGTCAAACATTGCGAATGAATCCGCACCAGCGTCGGAATATTTTCGCTGAATTCACCCTTATATAAACAGACGAATTCTTCATCGCTGATCAGTGAACGATAACCGGCAATGCGAAATTCGCCGATTTCGGTCGGAAGACGGGATTCTGCAACTTTTTGAATACTCGATACGTCTTTAAAGAACAGCGCGCTTGAATTACGGTTTTTGAAATTTTCGACCAACATAATTACTTGATTAATTCCGCTTAAAAGCTAAAAATCCCATTTGAGCGGTTTATGCGATTTATATAAACATATTTAGCAAATAACTGTCAAGCTTTAAATTCACTGCGGGAAAACGTACTATTGGAGTAGGATTAGGGTGTAATTATTAGATAAGCGGTTTGAGCGGTTTCGGTATACTTGACTTTTTTGTAAATTTAGTTTAGATTAATCGCGCAATTAATTCAATTTTATTGTTTTAATAGGACAAAGGGAAAAAGATAAAGGGGGAAATAAAATTATGTCATATTTGGATCATTCTACATCAACAAATAAATCGCCGTTTAATCAACGGATTATGGCGAATTTGTCGGTGCAGGCAAGTTGGGTAGATTCGGTTAGCGGAGAAACTGTTTTAGTTAAAGGTGTGACGGAAAATGTCGGTGAAACCAGCACATTGGTGAATCTTGAAATTTTACCGCCGGTCGGCAGCGAAGTTCAATTGCGGATTTTTGAAGAGGACGAACAAATTATTGAAGTTCCGACGCATGTCATTCGTGTTGAGCGCGATCCGAGCCAACCGTTAGCCGCGCTTTCGATTTCGGATAATTTGAAGAAATGGAAACAAATCGTCCTGACTGCCGCCCAAAAATGGGTCACGCGTCACTGGCAGCTTAATTACGAAGAAGAATGGGTTAATTAATCCATTCGGCTTTTTTTAATTGGAGAGCGGAGAGATTTTTGCGAAAATTTCTCCGCTCTTTGATTTTTGATAAAGCAAACCTAAACTATTTCATAGCATCTTTAAAAAGCAAATGAAAAGAATTATTTCCGTTATTTTACTTTTAATATTTTCGAGTTTCATCTATTCGCAAAATACAATAGCTCAGCAAAAACCTTTGACCCAAGCCGAATATGTCAGGATGCTCTACGATTTGCAGAAAATTCCCAAAAAAGCGGATGAACTGGCAAACGAGTTGATTGAAACGATTCGCACACGCGGCATCGGTTTTGAATTAACAGACGGTTTGCGAAGTCTGACAACTTCCAAAAGCCGCAGTAATGCTGAATTAAAACGCACATTAGAAGAAGCTGCCCGCCGCCGCACTAATCCCGAAACAGCCAAACTTCCGAGCCAAAACGAAATTACGGAAATTTTAAACAAAGCGCGGGAAGCCAATCTTGCGGCGGTCGGAGAAATGCCGGATTTTGTTGTCAAACAACAAATTCAGCGTTCCGCTGCGTATGCCGGAACGAATAATTTTCGCAATCTCGACCGTCTGGTCGTTGCCGTCAGTTATCGCGCCAGCGGCAAAGAAGAATACAAAGTGTTGTCGATCAACGGCGTTTTGCAGAATAATCCGCAGAATAAAAGTTCTTACGAAGAAACCGGCGGAACGAGTTCGACCGGCGAATTTGTCACGGTTTTGGCAAAAATCTTCAAACCGGAAAGCGATACGAAGTTTGAAATTGCCGATACGGATTTAATTCGGACACGCCGCGCCGTTGTCTTTTATTATTCGATCGAACGCGAAAAAGCCCAGCAAATGCTCATCTCGGGAGGCGATTCGACCGTCACGGGAATGAAGGGAAAAATTTGGATCGACCGCGAGAACTTTCGCGTTTTGAAGATCGAAAGCGAAGCGATTGAAATTCCCGAAGGTTTTCCGATCCGCTCGGCAAAACGTGTAATCGATTATGATTGGGTCACGATTGACAAGGAAAAATATTTGTTGCCGTTATTATCTGATGTGCGGCTGACGTTTCGTGAAAGCAGACAGATTTTTGAGTCAAAAAACGTCATTCGTTTTAAGGAATATCAAAAATACGGTTCGGAAGTGAAGATTTTGGACGGCGACGAAGAGGAAGTTAAAGACGAGGAAAAACCGAATCAATAAGTTAGTTGACCGCGAAATAAGCAACGACCGCCG